>CAZWVO010000093.1:0-6999 GCA_964637535.1 uncultured Flavobacteriaceae bacterium | reverse complement strand
ACATTAGAGCTATTTAAAGCTCAAAAAATAGATTTTGTATTGGTAAGCGGAGACAATGGCAGTGTTTATTACAATGAGCCTGAAACTTTTAAAAAAGACTTAGTAGCCGGAGGGATCCCGGAAAGTAAAATTTTTTTAGATTATGCCGGGTTTCGAACCTTAGATTCCATGGTACGTGCAAAAACTATTTTTGGACTCGATAGTGTTACCGTTATTTCGCAAAAATTTCATACTGAACGCGCTATTTATATTGCTCAAAAAAAAGGCTTAAACGCTATTGGATATAATGCCAAAGCCATTTCTGGAACCCCTGGATTTAAAGTACAGTTTCGAGAATATTTTGCCAGGGTAAAGGTGTTTATAGACCTGTTAACCAATAAAAAACCAAAGTTTTACGGAACCGCTATTGAGATTAAATAGGACTAAAAAGTTGTATTTTAGTACGCATAAGCCAACCCTATGTCTGCATTTAAAACTGTTCTTAAAAATTTAGGCCCAGGCCTCTTATTTGCCAGTATGGCTATTGGAACTTCGCACTTGGTACTTTCTACCAAAGCTGGAGCACAATATGGTTGGTTAATGGTGATTCCCATTCTCTTGGCCAATATTTTAAAATATCCTTTTTTTGAGTTTGGCATTCGTTATACCACGGTTACCAATACAAGTTTAATAGCGGGTTATCTCAATAGAGGAAAAGGGTATTTATGGCTTTATGCCGCTATTACGTTGGTAACTACCTTTACCATTCTTGCAGCACTGTATGCGGTTACGGCTGGACTTTTCATTAATCTTTTTGGAATTGAGGGAGTATCTGAAAGTCTTGTTGCACTAGGCCTGTTTATTTTTATTAGCCTTGTTTTGATTGTTGGGCGCTATAAATTTCTAGAAAATTCGTTGAAATTTGTAATTACCATCTTGTTTACAGCCTTGTTGGTAACCACTATTCTAGTCATCTATAAAGGTCCTGTTACAGCAGTTGCAAATTTTGAGCCTCCGGAAATTTTTAACGAATTGGGCATTTTATTTTTGATAAGCTTAGTAGGTTGGATGCCTACCGCCGTAGAAGCGAGTAGCTGGCTAAGCCTTTGGAGTATTGAAAAATATAGAACCAGTGGTCATAAACCTACCCTTAAAGAAGCGCTTCAGGAATTCAATTCTGGTTATGTAATGACCGCTTTGCTCGCCGTTTTTTTTCTTATTATTGGGTGGCTCACCCTATATGGCACCAATACAGCACTAAGCGGAAAAGCTACCATTTTTGCAGATCAGGTGGTACAACTATTTACTACTCATATTGGTGACTGGGCCTATATTTTTATTGCCGTTTCGGCCTTTGCAACCATGTTTAGTACCTGTATGACAGCCCATGATGCCATTTCCAGAGTGAGTATTGATATTGTGGAACAACTTACCCCTAAAAACAAAAGTTTTTCAGGTAGAAAATACTATGCCCTTGGGGTACTTGTATTGGCGCTGGTAAATTTTGGAGTGCTAATTTCGTTTGGTGCTAATATGGGTAAATTGGTTGCTTTAGCTACTTTTATTTCCTTTGTTCTGGCTCCAGTGGTAGGCTACATGAACCTTAAAAATGTAATGAGTGATGATCTTCCAGATCACGCTAAACCTAAAAAAACCCTGCGCGTACTTACCTATTTAGGTATTGCTTTTTTATCCTTTTTTGCAATATACTATTGTGCACTATTACTTTAAAGGAAGTAGTCTTTCCTGAAATAACCTTGGCTTACTTATAGCGCATCATCTATTATTAGTTGCACTACTTCTGGGTTAAGCAACGTACTAATATCCCCTAGATTGCCAGTATCTTTACCTGCAATTTTACGTAAAATACGACGCATAATTTTTCCGCTTCGCGTTTTTGGCAGGCCGGGTACAAACTGTATTTTATTTAGCTTAGCAATGGGACCAATTTGTTCTGTAATTTGCTGATTGATTTCTTTTCTAAGGTTATCTCTATCTCTACTTTCACCTGTCTCCTTTAAGATTACAAAACCGTATAACGCATTTCCTTTTACATCATGAGGAAAACCTACTATTGCAGATTCTGCTATTGCCGGATGTTCATTAACGGCATCTTCTATTGGCGCGGTACCCAAATTATGCCCAGATACAATAATAACATCATCTACCCTACCCGTTATTCTATAATAGCCAACAGCATTACGTAACGCACCATCACCCGTAAAATACATGTTTTTATACGCGGTAAAATACGTTTCTCTATAGCGATCATGGTTACCCCAAATAGTGCGTGCCATAGAGGGCCACGGATACTTAATGCATAAACGCCCTTCTACCTGATTGTCTTTCATCTCCTTCCCATTTTCATCCATAAGAGCGGGTTGAATACCTATAAATGGTAACGTAGCGTAAGTGGGGGTGGTTGGTGTAACATACGGAATAGGAGAAATCATGATTCCACCTGTTTCAGTTTGCCACCAGGTATCTACAATAGGACTCTTCTGTTTCCCTACATTATTATTGTACCAGTGCCATGCTTCTTCATTAATAGGCTCTCCTACAGTGCCTAGCACCTTTAAAGAAGATAAATCGTATTTCTCTACATATTCCAAATTTTCTTTGGCTAAGGCTCGGATGGCTGTTGGAGCCGTATAGAACTGTGTAACTTTATGTTTTTGCACTACTTCCCAAAAGCGTCCGTAATCTGGATAAGAAGGTATGCCTTCAAACATTACTGTAGTTCCCCCATTAGCCAAAGGGCCATAAACAATATAACTATGACCTGTAATCCATCCAATATCTGCAGTACACCAATACACATCGTTCTCTGTATATTGAAAAATATTTTTAAACGTATAGGCAGCATATACCATATATCCGGCACAGCTATGCACCATCCCTTTTGGTTTTCCTGTAGAACCTGAGGTATACAGAATAAATAAAGGATCTTCTGCATCCATTACTTCGGCAACATAATCAGCGTATGCTTCCTCCATTAACGGTTGCAGCCAAAAATCACGTTCAGCTTTCATCACCACCTCAGTTCCTGTTCGCTTCACCACTAACACATGAGATACCCCTGGGCAATCTTCTAAGGCCACATCTACAATTCCTTTTAGATCTATGGTTTTATTACCTCTATAAGAACCATCAGACGTAATTACCATACTACAATCACAATCTTGAATTCTGGTAGCAAGCGCTAAAGAAGAGAACCCGGCAAAAACAACAGAATGGATGGCTCCTATTCTCGCACATGCGAGTAACGCAATTGCTAGTTCGGGAATCATGGGAAGGTAAATACATACCCTGTCTCCTTTTTTTATGCCTTTATCTACCAACACATTAGCCATTTTGCACACTTTCTCGTGCAATTGCCTATACGTAATATGTTGCGCTTCTTCTTTGGGGTTATTGGGTTCAAAAAGAATGGCCGTTTTATCTCCTCTGTAGGCTAGATGCCTATCCAAACAGTTTTCGGTAATATTTAATTTGGCATTCTGAAACCACTTTACCTCAGGTTTAGAAAAATCCCATGACAAAACGGTATCCCATTTTTTCCGCCATACAAAATGTTCTTCTGCAATTTCTTCCCAAAAAGCTTCTGGGTTTTGCACAGATTTGCGATACACCTGAAAGTACTCTTCTAAGTGCTTAATATGATAATTACTCATTATATCATTTTTTTAATGGGTCTCTGCCTCTCCTACTCCACTTGGAATACGAATGTCTTCTACTATTGCCTGTACCCTTTCTGGGGGAGGAGGTGTATAACGCGCCACTATGAGCGAAACACTAAAGTTAAGCAACATGGCCACAGTTCCAAAACCTTCCGGAGATATTCCAAACCACCAATCAGCTTCTGTGCCTCCACCAAACATATCAAACTTAAACTTTACCATATAAAAAAGCATGGATACAATACCTACTACCATACCTGCAATAGCCCCTTCTTTATTCATCCTTTTATAGAAAATGCCTAAAATAATAGCAGGGAAGAAAGAAGCTGCTGCTAGGCCAAACGCAAGGGCTACCGTAGCTGCAACAAAATCTGGCGGATTTATACCAAAATATCCGGCAATACAAACCGCAACTACTGCCGATAAACGTGCTGCTATAAGCTCCCCTTTTTCCGAAATTTTAGGCTTAAGTTGTTTTTTTATAAGGTCATGAGAAATAGCGGTTGATATTACTAATAACAACCCTGCTGCAGTAGACAGTGCTGCGGCTAAACCGCCAGCAGCCACTAAGGCTATAACCCAATTAGGCAAATTAGCAATCTCTGGGTTAGCTAGTACCATAATATCTTTATCTACGATAAGTTCATTAGCGGTCTTATCTGCCACATACTGAATAGTACCATCTCCATTTTTATCTTCAAAGCTAATTAACCCCGTAGCTTCCCATTTAGAAAACCAAGGCGGCATGTCTTTATAGGCTTTGTTACTAACGGTTTCTATAAGATTGGTTCTAGCAAAAACTGCCACAGCCGGTGCCGTGGTATAGAGAATAGCTATAAATAGCAATGCGTATCCCGCGGATTTACGAGCGTCCTTAACCTTAGGAACTGTAAAAAAACGAACAATAACATGTGGTAGACCTGCAGTACCAACCATAAGTGCTGCAGTAATAAAAAAGACATCTATCATGGCTTTAGAGCCATTGGTATATTGTGCAAAACCCAAATCTGTAGATAACCCATCTAACTTATCTAATAATGACATTCCCTCTCCCAACACATCACTACCCATACCCAATTGCGGAATAGGGTTTCCTGTAAGCTGAAGGGATATAAAAATAGCAGGTACCATAAATGCGAAGATGAGCACGCAGTACTGTGCCACTTGCGTATAGGTTATCCCCTTCATACCTCCTAAAACAGCATAGAACAAGACAATGATCATTCCAATGACCACCCCGGTATTAATATCTACTTCTAAAAATCTTGAAAACACTAAGCCAACACCGCGCATTTGTCCTGCTACATAGGTAAAGGAAACTAAGAGGGCGCAAATTACCGCAACGCTGCGAGCTACGTTAGAGTAATACCGATCCCCAATAAAGTCTGGAACGGTAAATTTTCCAAATTTACGGAGATAAGGAGCCAGTAATAAGGCCAATAAAACATAACCTCCTGTCCACCCCATAAGGTATACAGAACCGTCATATCCTCCAAATGAAATGATCCCCGCCATTCCTAAAAACGACGCAGCCGACATCCAATCTGCAGCAGTAGCCAAACCATTAGCCAACGGATGAACACCACCACCAGCTACATAAAACTCTTTAGTAGATCCAGCTCTAGACCAAATGGCAATTCCAATGTAAAGTGTAAAAGTAACTCCTACTAGAACATAAGTCCACGTTTGTACATCCATACTATTTTATACTATTGGTTGGGTAACGTTCTTAATTACTCATCAAAGCCATACTTTTTATCCAGACGGTTCATTAGACGTACATAAATAAAAATGATCATTACAAAAATATAAATAGCGCCTTGCTGAGCAAACCAAAACCCCAACTTAAAACCACCTAGCGAAATAGCATCTAAGGGGTCTTTTAATAGGATACCAAAACCGTAGGATACAAGAAACCAAATACCCAACAAAATTGCTACGTACTTTAAATTTTCTTTCCAATACTGTTTGGACTTAGATTTCACTTCTTTCCTGGGTTTATTTATGTTTAAATATAAGGATTACAACACTATCCTTGTAAAACAGCTAAAGAAATGTTGGTTGAGCACAAAAAAACTTAGAAAAGCTGGTCGTAGTTGCTAATCACAAACAAGGTTCTGTCATTACGCTTATGAAGAATTTCTAGACAGTATCTACCGTTTGTACAATTGTTTGTTATTCTACTTTCCCCATAGCCAATTGCTTTTACAATGCTGTTTGGAGACGCTCCGTTTTTAAGCAAATAACTTTCAATGGCTTCTGCCCTCTTTTGAGACAATCTTAAATTGGTATTTGTATTTCCTCTACTATCCGTATGTGTTTCTATTTGTATCCTAAGACTAGGGAAATCAGAAATGGCTTGTACTACCTTATCTAACTCTAAGCCAATTTCTGCCGTAATAGCAGCGCTTCCTTTACTAAAATAAAATTTATTGATCCGAATCACCGGAAGGTTTTCTTTTGTTGTGATAACATCTTCTACAAAAGACAATTCAAAATTTAAAGGAACATCATCTATGTTCTCGATACTAGCACCACGATACGACATGGTTTTTACCGCATAATTTTCTTTAGAAACAGCTATTGTTACTGCATCTCTCCATGGAATTTCAATTTGATAATTTCCATTATTGTCTGTAAAAACCTCACGAATAATACTATTGTCTGATGCTAACATCTTAACCGAAACCTCTGAAAGCCCTTGCGCATTTTTTGGTCTGATAACCTGACCCTTTACCAAGAGTGTTTTTAAGCCAGGTGTTTTTTGAAGTGTATATCCATAAATATCATCATTCCCTTTGCCTCCCGCTCTATTAGATGCAAAATAACCACTTATTCCGGCAGCTTCATTGCGTCTAATTATAAATCCAAAGTCATCTGCACTAGAATTAATCCCTGCTCCCAGATTTGCGGGAACACTAAATTGATTTGCTGATCTAATAGTACTTTTATAGATGTCCATACCCCCCAAACCATAAAAAACATCAGAAGAAAAATAAAGACTATTTTCAAAAACATATGGAGCAATTTCGTTCCCAGGGGTATTGATTCTAGGTCCTAAATTTACTGGAGCAGACATAATTGTTCCGCTATTTGTATTTACGTAATACAAATCTGTTCCTCCATAACTATCTTCAAAATTGGCTGCAAAATAAAGGCGCTGCGATTCAGTATCGTAAAACGGATAGTAGAAAGAAGTACTTAAATCTCTAAGCAAAAATTGAAAGGTACCGTATTTATCTACTTTTCCGATAGCTAACGCATTTTTTCCATTATCGTCAAAAGCAAGCTCATCCCCTTCCGCATTGGACAAAATGTAATACAGGGCATCTTCCTGTAC
>CAZWVO010000092.1:0-7005 GCA_964637535.1 uncultured Flavobacteriaceae bacterium | reverse complement strand
TACCCAACCAGGTGCACCTCCCTCAAAATCCTCATTCACTTGAGATAATGTGGGTAAAGACCATAGGAGAAAAAAAATAAAAAATAAACCTTGAAAAGGGGTTTGAACTGCTAAATTTTTCACTTTAATTATATTGTAGATTTGGGTTTTTTTTCTTGGAAAACGATACCACAATTTGTTTATCCGCGGATAAACTACGTAATGCAATTGAATTTCCCGAAAAAATGTTGTCTACACGCATTTAAATAACACCAAACAAGGAAAAGTTGCGGTTTAACCTCCAGGTAATAATTAAAAATCTACACTATTCATGAAAATAAATTATCAGCAATAACGCCGTTTTTTTGGTCTGACACCTCATTTTTGCGTGTAATAAAGCTTACCCCATTGATCCCTAAAGCATCTTATTGTTAGCCCTTTGGATAAAAACAACCATACGTAAAAATTCATAAGGAATAAATGAGTGAAAAAGACGTATCAGTTCGTTATTGTATGGAGGAGTACTTTAACCTTTATTTACCCTATAGGTAATTCTCCGATTGGTAATTACAGAATTCGCTTGTATGGTTAAAAGTGCTGGAATTGAAGTCTCCACTTCACAAATAAAAGAAGTGTTTACGACAACTACTCGAAACTGATCTCCATTATTAGCTACCGTAGGAGCAGTTACCATCAATGTATTTGTAGTTGTACCGCTAAAGATACCTCCTTCAGCTAAATCACCCCAAACTGTACCGTTTAATCGTTGCCATTGATAGGTATTTCCATTAGTAGCATCAACACTAAAGGAAGTTCCGCAGCCAGGACATGTTAATGCATTGGTAGGTTGTGTTGTAATTGATGGAGCTATTCCTGCTTCTTGAAAATCAAAAACGGTATTGGTGTTCTGATCTGAAGGTGCTGCATAGGAAGGCCCTACAACAGTGCCATCAGGATTGACTACTGGTATACCAGTACCATAGGTACCATTATCATCAGCATCAGCATTTGCATCGGTATAGGCTTCGTCTGCATCATTACATCCATCGCCATCACTGTCCGTATCATATTGATCTGGAATGCCATCATTATCCGTATCTACAAGGCTACAAAACGTAGGTTGAATAAATCGAGTTGATTGCGCTCCGCTATGATCAAATTCAATTTCTATTCTACTTACCTTATTCGGAAAAAAGAAAACCAAAGAGGAAAATACATCTGATGCAGGGTTATTACCATCCCTATCTACACCATTTGAAGTTTCTATAAAATCATTACCTGTTTGCGCTATGCTGCTACCTACGACAACTAACCCTCCTAAGGTTAGGTCATATAAAACATTGTTTTCATCGTATACATTAACGGTATATTCTTCTCTTGCATCCAAATCTGTAATCTTAAATGATACCTCTGCTACGGGACTACTAAAAGCAGTAGTTAATGTACCTATATCAGTAGCACCCGAATTTCCTAGAATCCTTATTGATGGCCCATTTAAACCTGCAATAAATCCTGTAACCGATGCACCATTAGGATTATCTAGGGTATAGGTAACATCTACATCTCCAAGATCATAAGTAGTATTGGTGACCGCATTCCCGATACCAACGGTGCTTGAAATATTAGTAGTTACCCCACAGCCTTCAAAGGTGTCTAAAATACCATCATTATCATCATCCAAATCCACTATATCACTAATTCCATCATTATCATTATCTGGACTTGAGGTAATTGTAAGATCATCTATTCCTCCTTCTATAATATCTCCGGGGCCACTTCCGTCCGATACGGTTACTCGGATAACTACATCTGAGCCTGCAGGGATAACCGCTGTGGCTTCTTGCCATATGGCTACTGTTCTTACATCTCCTATGTTTACAAGAGGAAGATACGTAGTACCCCCATTTAAGGAATATTCCAAAAGAAAAAAGTCGTTCGCATCATCTCCTGTATCGCGTTGTCCATGAAAGTACCAAATGGATAAATTTGAACTTGTAGTTACGGCATATACTGGCGATGTTGTTATTGCCGTACCCGCGTCTACATCCTCTGATCCCACAGAAGAATTCGTTGCTGTATAATAGGCATTTACACCACCTACAGTATTATCATCTTCGGGTTGCGTAATTACCCCACTAGTCTCTTGTTCTGACGGATTAGCTACCACAAAGGTTCCTGTAGCAGCAGAACCGGAGGTTACCCAACCAACTGCCCCTCCTTCAAAATCTTCATTCACTTGAGACCATATGGGTAAAGAACACAGGAGAAGAACAATAAAAAGTAAGGTATTAAAAGGTGTTTTTAACGGTATATTATTCATTTTGGTAATCTAGTAGGTCATATGCTACGATATGAAAGTAGTAGCATACAACAGTTTGGTTATTCATCCTAAAAGTAACAAGCATACGATAACCTACTTAATAAATGTTGTAAAAGCACAAATAAGCAGGGTATAACTAATAAAAAACGAGGTAGGTAAGAAGAAAAAAGCAGATTTAAGCCATGTATTTCATCTGTAACTAACTGTTATACAGCAAGATATAAATATAAATTAACAATCTAATTCAATTTTTAACGTAGTATATAACCTACTTTAACAATGGATAAAAGAAACAACATAGACTAGGAATTGAGATACCTAATACCTAGGAGGTGCTATAACTTGTGTATGCAGGTTATGGTGTAGTATTGTACTGTTTTACTTCCTATTTTAAGGGGTATGCTAAAACAAAAAAACGGCCTCCTAAGGAAGCCGCTTTTACAATTCATATAGTGTAAGCTTTTATTCCAAAATAATAAATTCTGAGCGTCTATTTAGTTGGTGTTTCTCTTCAGAACATTTGGTATTATTATCGCACTCATTTACCAGTTTAAGTTCTCCAAAACCTTCTTTCTCTAGTCTATCCTCTGCAATACCCTTCGATATCATATACGCCACTGTAGACTCCGCTCTTCTTTGAGAAAGCGCTAAATTGTAGACATCCCTGGCTCTGCTATCTGTATGCGAGTTTACCTTAATTTTAAGGCTAGGATACTTCTCCATTGCGGCTATTACCTTTTGAATTTCTATTTCCGCATCTGGTCTAATATTGGATTTATCCAAATCAAAATAGATTGTACTTAGTTGCAACAGCTTTGCTAAGTCGTCTCCAAAACCTGCGGTAATCGTTTCTCTTTCTAAGTAAAAGTCCATCATTCTAGGTTTTCCATCCGATTTCCCTAGATATTCCTCGGAAGGCACATATCCTTGAATTTGGGCTCTAACAAAATTGCCTTGATCACAATCTAACTCCAATTCATAATTGCCTTCACTATTTGTAATAGCTGTCAGAATCTCTTCATTGTTTTCATCTATCACCTTTATTGTAGCTCCTGCAAGCACTTCATTAGATATCTTATCGCGTACTGTTCCTGTAATGGTCTGAATACAATCAAACTGTAAAGGTTCTATTTCTACAAAGCTGTAGATATCGTCTTTACCCATTCCTCCTTTTCTATTAGAAGCAAAATATCCTTCTCTATTTTCTTCATTAAAAATAAAGGTAAAATCGTCTTGTTTACTATTAACAGGTTCTCCTACATTTAATACAGAGGCGGTATATTTGTCATCTGCAATTTTGGTTGCAAACACGTCTAAACCTCCTAATCCAGGATGTCCTTCAGAAGAGAAATACAAGATATCGTTACTCGTTACAAAAGGAAAGGTTTCTCTCGCTTCTGTATTAATATTCTTCCCCAAATTTTCTGGAGTTCCAAAACTACCATCATCATTAATTGCTACTTTAAACAGATCAGATAAGCCTAATGTACCTGGCATATCTGAGGCAAAGTAAAGTGTTTTTTCATCTGCACTTAAAGACGGATGCGCCACAGAAAAATCATCGCCATTAAACGGAAGTTCTTCTGGCGTACTCCATTCTCCGTTCGTCATTTTTGTTCGGAATATTTTTAACCTAATTACCCCTTCCTCATCCTTGGTAGCTTTTCCTTCTTGGAAATTGTTACGCGTAAAGTACAAGGTTTGTCCATCCTTGGTAAAGGCCGAAGTAGACTCATGGAGTCTTGTATTGATATTTTTTTTATCCAGCTTTTTCACCTCGTCATTGGAAGAAGAATCGGCGTGTATTTTATAAAGGTCTAAAAAGTCTCTTGAATTCCATGTATGACGGTAACGGGCTAGATTACCTGTATCTCTATCCGAAGAAAAAATAAGCCCCTCCTCGTAAAAAGAAGGCGCAAAGTCGGAATACTTAGAGTTATATTCAAAAGGCCCCATAGTATAGCGCCCAGAGTTTTTGGCTATTTCCGCTAGGTAGTCTCTCTCTTCCTCATATACCTCTGCTCTGCGATCTCCTGAAGTCAGTTCCGTAAATTTTGACATCATGGCATCGGATTTATCGTATTCTCCTAGCGTTCTTAAAGTTTGCGCATATCTAAAATAATACTCGGGTCCAACATCTGTTGTATATTCATCTACCAAACGCGCATATGTTTTAGAAGCTCCTTCATAATCTGCGTTATAATAGTATGAATTTCCAAGGCGTTTTAACATATCTGCAGAGACATACCCCTTATCTATAACCCGTTTGTATATATCTATGGCAGGACTAAAAGAATAATCTTCATACTCTGCATTGGCTTTATTTACCAATCTATCCTGTGCGTTTGTACTAGTCGAAAATGTAAAAATTAGGACAAACAGAAAAAGTAGTCTTTTTAACATCTATATATGATTTAGAAGAAACGAGGTGATACTAATTTTTCAAAAGATTTAACCAATTCAAATCTTAAGAACACTTCAAATGAACCATCATTAAACTGAGTGCCTCCCAATTCTGTGGTTTCTCTGTCATAGGCAAGACCCAGCATTAGCTGGTCTGAAATTTGAAATCCAACAAGGCCACTTATTGCAGCATCAAACCGGTAAGCTGCACCTAACCAAAATTTGTCATTAAAGAGAAAGTTAGCCGATAAATCAACTTGCAAAGGTGCTCCTCCTACTGCTTTTAGTAAACCTGCAGGCTTAAACTTAACATTGCTGTTCAGATCCCATACATAGCCAGTAATTAAATAAAAATTGATACGTTCTTCGTTAAGAAAGTTAACATCATTTCTATTCTCGTTGTTAAAAAATTCTGTTTGCAGCACATTAGGAGCAGACAATCCTGCATAAAATTTATCGGTATGGTAATAGGCGCCTAGTCCAAAGTTTGGAATAAACCTATTATTCACATTGTTCGCATTTACAATCTCATCGTCAAAATTTCTGAGTTTGGTAAAATCTACCCCAAGGAAACTTCCTCCTGCTTTTAAACCAAACGACAGTTTAGCATCATCGGCTACATCTATAGTATAGGAAATAATGGCGTCAATATCGGTTTCTTGGATAGTACCTTCTCCAATATTATCGCTAATCACAGAAATACCGTATCCTACCTTACTCTCCCGAATGGGAGAATGAACATTTAAGTTAAACGTTTCTGGAGCTCCGTCTAAGCCTACCCATTGAGAGCGGTATAGGGCAGCGGCGCTAAATTGGCCTCGAGAACCAGCGTAAGCTGGGTTAACACTGAGCGTATTAAACATGTATGTAGTGTATTGCGCATCTTGTTGTGCATTAACACTACTTGGTAAAACTGCCATACATACTAAAATGAATGGCAGTAAGCAGCTCTTTTTAATCATTATATAGTGTTCTGTTATTTACTAAGGTAAATGTAATCACTGTCTGTCACCGTTTCTCCTTCCGTTGTTGTGTATTCAAAGATATAAAAATAAATTCCCGCTGGAAGAAAATCCTGTACACTTACCGTGGATCTTCCTCTAGATCTTCCGTCAAAAACATTGTTTTGATTATTATAATCTTCTCCTTCGTATACTGCTACTCCCCATCTGTTAAAGATACGCAACGAATTATTTAAGGCATTCTCTACCCCTCTAATAAATAGGAAGTCGTTTTGACCATCCGAATTTGGAGTAACCATTTGATTTACCACCACGTCTTGCTCAGGCGTATCATCTATTGGATCTAAGAAATCTGGTATGCCGTCTCCGTCCATATCATCGTTGGTAGGATCACCATCCCCATTTCCATCTTCATCTGGCGTATCTATGCCGTCTCCATCGTCATCTATATCTCTGTAGTTCACATCTTCGGTACCGTCTGTATCTGGCAAGTCGTTTGCAGGGTCATCAATTTCATCATTTACGTCAAAGCCATCATTTACGTCGCTACCCTCATAACCATCGTCTAAACCGTCTCCATCTGTATCTACACCAGTGAACGTCTGATCAGGAATACCATCAAAATTAAAATCGTTTCCTTCATTATTATCTGGAACAGTATCATTATCACTATCTAAGTCTAGGTAATCTGGCGTATTGTCTTCATCTGTATCTACAGGGAATAGGCCTAAATTTCCTTCTCCATCTCCTTCATACGCATCATCCAAACCATCATTATCAGCATCATTACCCGTAGGAGGAATATAACCATCTGTAGTCTGTGCTTCAACATTATCCGGAATTCCATCATTATCCGAGTCAATATCTAAATGATTTGGTATTCCGTCACCATCTGTATCTTCAGGGTTGGTTAGCGGATCATTATCATTATCTAAATTTGGATCTTCGTCAGTATCTAGTATTCCGTCATTATCATCATCAATGTCTACATTATCCGGTACACCATCACCATCCGTATCCGGATTATTGTCTGGATCTAAGAAATCTGGAGTACCATCACCATCGGTATCATCATTGGTAGGGTCTCCGTCTCCATCTGCATCTTCATCTACGGTATCAATACCATCTCCATCATCATCAATATCTCTGTAGTTCACATCCTCTGTACCGTCTGTATCTGGTAAGTCTTCACTAGGAACATCTATTTCATCATTTACGTCAAAACCATCTTCAGTATCGCTTCCTTCATAACCATCATCTAAACCATCTCCGTCACTATCTGTACCTGTAGGCATTTGATCTGGCACTCCGTCAAAATCAAAGTCGTTTCCTTCGTTATTG
>CAZWVO010000091.1:0-7016 GCA_964637535.1 uncultured Flavobacteriaceae bacterium | reverse complement strand
ATATTTAATGCCAAGCAACTGACGACCGTACTGGCAAATAAACCAAAAACAGAAGTCGCTACAGATAAAAGCGCTTTAGTTATTTTGGCTAATGCGCCAATGCCGTCCATAATTCCTCCAAATACCATAGCGCAACAAATGAGCAAAATGGTCCATAGCATACCTCCCATACCACCAGCACTAAACAACTTATTAAGCGAAGCATTATCTGTTATAATTTCGGTGTCTGTAAAGATGGCACGCAATAGGGTAGTAGTGCTAGATTTGGTAATTTCTGTTAATATAGGAGCCTGAAAGACCATTGCAAAAATTACCGCTGCTCCAATACCCGCTCCAAGGGCAATTAGCGGTTTCGTTTTTAACAATATAAGCACAATAACTAAACCTGGTACAATAAAAAGATAGGGCGTAATATTAAAGGTGGTTTCAATAGTTTGCAGTAAACCACTAATATCTGTCTTACCCGTAGTATCTATGTTTAAGCTTATGATTACAAAAACCAATAAGGTAATTACAATAGACGGTACGGTGGTGATAGCCATATAACGTATATGGGTAAATAAATCTGTGCCAGCCATAGCGGGTGCTAGGTTGGTGGTATCGCTCAAGGGCGACATTTTGTCTCCAAAATAAGCGCCAGAAATAACCGCTCCAGCTACCATGCCAGGACTTATGCCTAAGGCTGTTCCAATACCTACTAGCGCAATACCTACTGTAGCAGAGGTAGTCCAACTACTTCCAGTAGCGATAGAGATAATAGCAGCAATAATAACAGAAGCAGGGAGAAAGATAGCCGGACTTAACACCTGTAGTCCATAGTATACCATTGCAGGAATAATACCGCTAACCAACCAGGTACCGGCTAAGGCACCAACAAACAATAAAATCATGATTGGAACGGCTACACTTTTTAGGTTCTCCCAGATTTCAGTTAGCATAGTTTTTAAGCGTACCTTAAAACTGAAACCTACTACAGCAGCAATAAGACCGCCAATAAGTAAAATAAATTGATTAGAATATTCGCCAAGAAGTTCTCCTTCCGCAGCAAAAATGTTATACGCTAACATAAGCATTAATAGCAATACAGGAATTAAGGCAGCTGCTAGACTTAAGCTTGGATTCTCTTCAATATGTTCGTTTTCTGGGCCATTAGGATTAATATCGTGGCTTTGCATAGTTCACTAGTTTGTTTCAAGGTAATATTACGATTTTGGAAACGGTTGTGCAACTTCTAATTTTGGATATTGTTTAAATTAAATCCCTCCTTTTTCACAGAATACCCAATTCTTGCATGCACTTTTTCATTACGGCATAGGTGCGTTCAATATCATTATCTAAACCAACAGAAAAACGTATAAGTCCATTAGATAAGCCCATAGCCTTTTGCTCCTCTTCAGAAATTTCGGAAGAAGTAGAGGTGCCCGGAGCACTAAATAGTGTTTTGTAAAACCCAAGGCTAACAGCGAGATATCCTAGATTTTTTTTCTGCATAAGCTCCATAAGTTTATTGGCTTTTTCTAAACTTCCAACATCTAGTGATAACATACCTCCAAAGCCATAGGCTGCTACATATTGATTTTTCATAACATCATAGCCAGGATGCGAAGCTAAACCAGGATATACCACGCGCAAACCATCAGTATTAAATTGTTGTGCCAAATAAAAGGCATTTTCACTGTGTTTTTGAATGCGAATATGTAGGGTACGCATGTTCTTTAGAATAGATGCTGCGCGTAAACTGTCTAAAGTGCTACCCAACAGCATACCTGCACCATTGTTTACGTCTTTGAGCGACAAGCAAAATTCGGTACTGGCACAAACAGCTCCCGCTACACAATCACTACTTCCGTTAATAAATTTGGTTAAACTATGTATTACAATAGCGGCACCCAATTGGGCTGGCGCAATGCTTAGTGGTGAAAAGGTATTATCTACAACTAGAGGAATATTATGTTTTTCACCTAGTTCGGACAAGGCTTTAATATCTGCAACTTCTAACAAGGGGTTACTTACAGACTCGCAATAGATCATTTTTGTTTGAGGTGTGATAGCCTTGGCCACAGCATCTAGATCTGTACTATCTACAAAAGAAGCGTTGATATTGAATTTCTTTACAAAATTTTTCAAAAAAGCATAAGTACCTCCGTAAATGGTTCTGCTAGTAACAATATGATCGCCAGAATTACATAACTGTAGTAACACTGCTGTTATAGCGCCCATTCCGCTAGCGTACACATTAGCACTTTCTGTACCTTCCAATGCAGCAAGGGCTTCACCTAAATAGAGATTTGAGGGCGAGGAGTGCCTACTGTATAAATAGCAACCTTCGGTATTTCCTTCAAAAGTGTCAAACATGGTTTTTGCAGATAAAAACGTATAGGTAGAAGAATCAGAAACAGAAGGATTTACTCCTCCAAATTCGCCAAAATACTGTAAATCTTGAATGCGGTCAGCTGCCTTGTAATCCATAATTACGTTGTTTTGACAATAAAATTAACAGATTAGAGTATATTTATCAATAGATGCGTATTTTTATGGAAAATAAATCTATTATTTACGAATTAAATAGATTTTATATAATTAATATCAAATAAAATCACATTTTAAAAGAAAATTATTCATGATGACTTTTGATAGCATTGACAAAAAGCTTCTTGGATTGCTACAGGCAAACAGTAAAAGAACCACAAAAGAGTATGCTAATACGTTGGGGCTTTCTACTACTGCGGTATACGAACGTATTAAACGTTTGGAAAAAAGCAAGGTTATTACCCAGTATGTGGCTCTTGTAGATCCTAAAAAAATTGCGAAAGCATTTGTGGTCTATTGCCATGTAAAACTTACGCAACATAATAAAGATTTTGTATTACAGTTTGAGAAGGAAGTACAGCAGTTAGAGGAAGTAGTGGCCTGTTTTCATATTAGCGGCGACTATGATTATATTTTGAAAATTCATGTACGTGACATGGAAGCGTATAGAGATTTTATGGTAACCAAACTTACCGCAATTAATCATATTGGGAGTACCCAAAGTTCTTTCGTAATTAATGAAGTAAAACAAACTACAGCAGTGGTAGTGTAAGTGGCTTAAACATAGGATACTTTCGGCTATACAAGGCACATAAAAGAAAAAATAGTGCTAATTTTGTGATCTACTTAAATTTAATAAACATATGAGTTCTTACGACGTAGTCATAATTGGTTCCGGCCCCGGAGGGTATGTTGCGGCAATCCGCTGCGCACAACTGGGAATGAAAACCGCAATAATAGAAAAGTACGCAACCTTAGGTGGTACATGTTTAAATGTAGGGTGTATCCCCTCTAAGGCGCTACTAGATTCATCGCATCATTATGAAGATGCTGTAAAGCACTTTAAAGATCATGGAATTGATATTCCTGGAGAAGTAAAAGTGAATTTAAAACAGATGATTGCCCGTAAGCAGGCTGTGGTAGACCAAACCACTAAGGGAATACAATTCCTTATGGATAAGAACAAAATTACCGTGTATGAAGGTGTAGGGAGTTTTATAGATGCTACACATATTTCTGTTTTAAAACAGGATGGTAAAAAAGAAACAATTGAAGCCAAGAATACTATTATCGCAACCGGTTCTAAGCCATCTACCTTACCCTTTATCAAACTGGATAAGGAACGTGTAATTACCTCTACAGAAGCCCTAAAATTAAAAGAAATTCCAAAGCATATGTTGGTTATTGGTGGTGGGGTAATAGGTTTGGAATTAGGACAGGTATATAAGCGTCTAGGCGCTGAGGTTACCGTTATTGAGTATATGGACCGAATTATTCCTGGTATGGATGCAGCGCTTTCGAAAGAGTTGATGAAAGTGTTGAAAAAACAAAAAGTGAAATTTAACCTCTCTCACAAGGTAAAATCTGTAACGCGCAAGGGCAAGGAGGTTATTGTTAAGGCAGATAATAAAAAGGGAGAAGAAGTGGTCTTTAAAGGCGACTATTGTTTGGTATCTGTAGGTAGAAGACCCTATACCGATGGTTTAAATATAGAGGCTGCTGGGGTGCAACTAGAAGAACGGGGAACTATCGCGGTAAATGATCATCTGCAAACCACTGCATCTAATATATATGCTATTGGAGATGTTATTCGCGGTGCTATGCTAGCTCATAAAGCGGAAGAAGAAGGTACTATGGTAGCCGAGTTTATTGCAGGGCAGAAGCCGCATATTAATTATAACCTAATTCCAGGAGTGGTATACACATGGCCAGAGGTTGCTGCAGTTGGTAAAACGGAAGCAGAATTAAAAGAAGCAGGTATTGCCTATAAAACGGGGCAATTTCCTATGCGTGCTTTAGGGCGTGCTAGAGCTAGTATGGATATAGATGGTTTTGTAAAAATACTTGCCGATGCAAAGACTGATGAGGTATTGGGCGTACATATGATTGGAGCGCGTTGCGCAGATCTTATTGCGGAAGCAGTAACCGCAATGGAGTTTAGAGCATCTGCTGAAGATATTGCCCGTATGAGTCATGCACATCCAACCTATACAGAAGCGGTAAAGGAAGCAGCCTTAGCTGCAACAGAAGACCGTGCTTTACATATTTAACGGATAGTTAAAGTAGGATTAGAATATAAAACATGAAACCCCGCTGGCGTTAAGCACAGTGGGGTTTCTCCTCTTCATAGCAAATTTTTTATTTGATCAGTTGGGTATCTGGGAAAGCAGCTTTGTAACCAAACCAAAAGGCATTATGGCTTGGAAAACGCGCTAATACTGTCCCATCAGTTGCACGTAATTCCTCTTCAGCTACATTCCAAGACGTTCCTGTAGCATCTGTTGCCGTAGCTTTTTTATCATAGGTATTGAACGTAATGCCATTAGATCTATAGACCCGATGCGCCCCAGAAGCATCTGTAAAAATCACTAATGGGATACTTCCTAATTGTAATTGATATACACTATTCTTTTTAAGAAACTTACTAGATACAGCAATATTTTCTTTGGTTTCCTCGGGAGCTCGTAAAGACAAAATTTCATCCTTATTACGCAAGCGTTTATCTACTTCAGGAACATTAAACATAAGATCGTCTGTTGCAAAGTAATCTTTGTACGCTATTCCTTCTCCATAATCTCTTCGGTGCCCTGTGTTTAATGAAAGTACCGCTGTATTTGGGTGTCTTTCTTTCCATTCTCCCCAAGTTGTTGTTACTACACTTAAGTAGGATAAACGGATGCCTTTACCCACTAAGGGGCCAATAACAGGTTCTCCTTCCATAGTACTCCACAAGGATTGCGTTTCTTGATCGTACATTAATTTGTTAGATCGATATAAGAAACCACTAGTGCCCATAGCGTGATTAATTCCTTTATGTTCTGTTTTATATAGAATTACGGTACCACATAGGGTGCAGTATACGCCCGCTACAGGAACATCGCCTACGGTATCTACAAACATCTCATGCCATGCTAAGATGCGTTTGGGATACGCTCTTGCATCTCCATTAACTTCAATACCAAAAACAGTATTGCTATCTTTAAGGTAAGTGGCTTCAGTAGCCGATATCATTTTGGGATTGCGCAATGGAGGAATACCATCTTGTAACACACCACCCCAACGAACTTCGTCTAATCTAATGGTACTTTGCTCTTCTCTGTTCAGAAAATAAGGACCAAACTTTGGATCTATTAATTGATGTAATTCTGCTTTGTATTCGTAATAATCATCTGCATAAGTAGCATCCTTATTCCATAACCATTCGTACCAGGCATCAAAATCATAGCCAAAACGCTTTCCCGTTTTTCGTTCTAGAAGACTTACTAATTTTTTAGAAACATCTCTATGCTGAGTAAAGTACAATGCCTCAATAAGTAAAATTTCACTTTCCGACATCCACTCCGCATCAATCTTAGTTAATGCCTTGTCTAAAGCCTGTTGATCTTGAGTAATTACCAAATCGATAAAATAAGAAATGGAAGGGCCTTTTTCTTCCACACTTTCGTATTGATTTTGTGTGGAATTACCTAAGTCAAAATAGTACGCAAGACATAAGGTGCTCGCTAAAAAACACACTAAACTTCCTAATTTTAAATACGATACCATAATAGCACTTTTGGCTATGAGTCGTATATAGCACTAGAAATTTAGAACTTTAACGATATTTTATGACTTTAATCGGATATAATTAACGAATTACAATGCTTTCATGACTTATGAGAGCCATCGCAATACGGCGGATTTGCCGTTTTTTTGCAGGTACATAGGTATGCTTTTTTATCTTCTTCCACAGCGAAGCCTAAAGAAGGAGTAGCATTATGCGCTCTGTGAGACCCATCACAAAAAGGTTGATTGCTGCTATGGCTACAGGTACACCAAGCATACTTTTTATCCTTTTCTAAATCTACTGCAATAGGGGTATAGGTTTTGTTTTCGTCGCTCATCACAATTTATTTTTTTCTAAATATAGGAGATAAAGCTAAAAAGGAAAAAGTAGGATGCTAATTTTTAGCGAGTCTAAACAACTTCATAAGCATAAAACGGATCTTGAAAAAGGTAGTGCGCAATAGTTTAACCGTAAAATTGTACCAAGGTTCTGCCCAAACCCATACCCGACGCAGTCGAGTAGCAAGGTTTAATTTAATACGCTCTTTTCTTTTTTCGTACACCAATGAAGCATAGGTACAAGTGATCATAAATAGCAAGGCGCCAATAACCGCAATTACTGGTGAAAGCGAATGGTCTAAGAAACGATACAAGCCTAAACCAGTAAAACTACCATACAACACAATAAAGTGAATAATGTATATGGAAAGTGTGCTTTGACCAATTTTAAGTACCGTACGGTTGGTCATGATACTTCTAAAGAGCATAAAAATAGCAAAGACAATAAAGACATCGCCAAGTCGTATAAATAAGTAATTATTAAAGAAAATATCAGCAAAAAGCTGAATTTTAGTTACCGAAGCCAATTTTAAAAACAAATCAGAGGAGAAAAAAATAAGTCCACTACCTACGGCCAACGCCAGCGGTATTGCTACTGAATA
>CAZWVO010000090.1:0-7052 GCA_964637535.1 uncultured Flavobacteriaceae bacterium | reverse complement strand
CTGGAGGAGAGAAAGTACGATGCATGCTAAGTAGAATGATGATGTTAAGAGCAAATGTGTTATTGTTAGACGAACCTACCAACCATTTAGATCTAGAAAGTATTACTGCTTTTAATAACTCATTAACCAACTTTAAAGGCACTGTTTTATTTACTACACATGACCACGAATTTGCTCAAACTGTGGCAAATAGGATCATAGAATTGACGCCAAAAGGTAATATTGATCGATATTTAACGTTTGATGAATATATGTCTGACAAGACCATTAAGGAACAGCGTAAAAAAATGTATGCTGTACCGGTATAAAGTGATGTAGAACCCCAAATCCTACAAACATGAAAACCTACAAGCTATTTTATGTGCTGCTGGTTATTTTAAGCTTTAGCTGCAGCAAGTCTGATAACGGCCAAGATGACGATGACAACAATCCTATCAATAACCCTAGCGTAGAAGCGGACTATACCGTTGTTACTTCACAAAACGGGGTGTTATCTGCCAATTTATTCAATGCCAATTTAGAGGTAATAACTACTAACCCGCAAGCTAGCGATTTTACGAATGTAATTGCTCCTTCGCATACCTTTAGAGAAGGAATGGAGCTTAGCTATTTTAGAAAAAATGCAGATTGCAGTGGTACTCTAAGCAAGTTTAATTTTAGTACAGAAGCTACCGAAGAATTTACGGTTTTAGACGATATGCTTAACTGTGACCTTACTGTAAGTGCGGTTGCACACAACGGCGATATGTACTTTATCAGTTATACCATTCCAGCTACTATGACAAACCCAGAGTCTTATGCTATACGCGTTATTGATGCCACATTAGACGATCTTAGCTTTGTAGATGTTCCTATTGAGCAAGAACCCCTTAGTTTGCGGTTCTCAGATGATCGGTTGTTTATATTAACCCAAGATGCAGCTGAAAATAATATGAATGCCTTGTATGTACTGGATACAAACACAAATACCCTTATTATAGACTTCAATTTAGATTTTGGTGTACAACAAATACTAAAGAATACAGACGGTAATATTTTGGTGAGTTATGACGCACTACACCTGGTGGTAGATAAAAATACTATGGATGTAGTATCTACTGTACGATATTTAGAAGGAGTAGAGCCGGAGTTTGCTAGCTCTGATACCCATCATTTTGATGCCGAAGGAAAATTGTATTACCAAAGACCTTCTGGGGTATCTGATAATAGTGCTCATCCTAGCCTACCTACCATTTATGACTTTGCTACAAATACTGCTTTTATCTATGTATACGAACAGTTTTTAACAGAAGCACAGCGCACTTTAGAATTTGAAGTAGGCGATACAAGTACGGTATCTTACGACGCTAAAAATAATTTACTCTTAATAGGATACACCAAGGCCGATGACCCTTCTAAAGGAGGTTTGTTTAGGCTATTACTCTCCACGCCGCAACCCGAATTTATAGACAATATAGACTTGGATGGCGTGCCTACAGACATTTATGTAGAATAAGGCTAGAACCTTGAAACAGTCGTATTTTCCGTATTCTAAGCATTAAAGTATTTACTATTCCAGATGGCCGGATTAAAGTTCTTGCCTAAGGCAAAGCCATAAAAAATAACAATGGCCGCTATGGACTTGAACATAAAGAAAAAGATGATCCAAAATTCGGCAGCAGTATTGTTCTTAGAAAATAACCCATTAGGTACCAACAAGGTTACAAGGTAACTTATTAATACTACGAGTAGGGTGAGATTTACAATGCTTTTAAAAGGCCACATAAGCATTTTTCGCAAGGGATGTAGATCATTACCCCATTTGTGAATTAAGTAATAATAGTCATTTCCAATAGGGACAAAAAGTAAGGGATCGTCCTTGTCTTCTAATTTAAAAAGTTTAGACGGCGCAATAATTTTATATCCTCCTAACGTAATACCATGATCCCGTTCTAAAATTTTGATTTTATCCGTGGCAGCCTCCGGAATGTCTCCCTTAAAATACGCACTATCTAAAAATCGCAGGCGATAATCAATACAGATCTCCTTTATTTGGGCAATATGGTAAATGTTCTTGGTTTCCAACAACTCAAAAGTAAAGGCGTTAGATATGGTCTTGTTTTTTGATGCAATTTGATGTGCTATAGCATCAGTCTCTACCTCATCTGCATGTAGCAGGTGGTAAACTTCTTGAAGTAATTTTTCTTGTTCCTCCTCACTTTTAATTGTTTTAGCGAGCTTGTCTTCAATATTGGTATTTCCTAGCCTCATCATATTACTTTTGGGAATACTGTAAAGTTATGATATAGAGGAGCTAATGTCAATCTATTCGTAATAAAATAAAAATAAAATACGGGCTTAACCAGAAAATGGCGCAAGTGCAGAAGTGTTAATGTTATATTAAAATTAACCATTTAAAGGCACTTATTGCTCTCCTGACTCGTCTATCGTGTAAATTAACGGTAAATTTATACCGTTCATCGATCAAAAATTCAATTATTTACGCAAATTTTAAAATTATATGAAATACAGCACTGTTTTGCTTTTACTGTGCGTTGTTCTTTTTTCCCTCAATTTAACTGCCCAAAATAGTGATCATATCACAACCCAAAAATCCATTATGGCCAGTACTGCGGCCTCTAAAAACCATAAAACTCTTATGGCTGCCTTAAAAGCGGCTGAAATGGAAAAGATTCTAGATCAGGAAGGTCCTTTTACCATTTTTGCACCTTCCGATGGGGCTTTTGAAAAACTATCTTCAGAGCGCGTGGCAACCCTGCTTAAACCAGAAAATAAGGAAGAACTACAAGCTATGGTTACCGCTCATATTATTGTAGGAAACCTTAGCGCATCTAAAATTCTTAAAGCCATGTGTAGGGGAGAAGGTACTGCTGTATTTACTACCATGCAAGGCAATGAACTTATAGCTACTATGGATGGTATTGATATTATCCTTACGGACCAAAATGGCAATGCGGCACGTATAACTAGCGCAGATGCTACCCAGCGCAATGGTGTAATACATGTTATAGATAGTGTTATTTTACCAAAACCTATAAAGGTGTAAATCCCTTAACGAAGTTCTGCACCCAGCTCACTTTCGTAACGCAGTTGCAGCTTTTTCATAATCTTATCTATCTGCTTATCTTTAAGTGTCTTACTCTCATCTGACAAAGTAAAACTTACCGCATACGATTTTTTGCCAGTAGGAAGATTTTTCCCTTTGTAGACATCAAACAAAGAAATGTTTTTAAGCAACTTTTTCTCGGTTTGTTTGGCTATTTCATACACCTCTTTAAAGCTAACAACATCATCTAGCAACAACGCAAAATCTCTTTTTACTTCTGGGTATTTAGGAATGTCTTTAAAACGGATCTCCTTTTTACTAGCAAGCGTTATTACGTTATCCCAGTTAAAATCTGCAAACAGCACCTCTTGTTTAATTCCAAATGCCTGTAGTACCGTTTTTTTAACGAGTCCAAAATGAACTAATTCCTGTTTTCCGTGAGCCAGCGATAGCCCTTCGGAAAAAATAGCAGCCTGCACCGGTGCCGTATGGTTTGCAGTAATACCCAAACGCAGTAATATGTTTTCTACCTGAGCTTTTAAATAGTAAAAATCTGTTTTGTCTGTAGGTCTTACCCAAGTATCTGCATTTCTATTTCCGCTTAGGTATAGGCAAAGATGCTTGTGTTCTTCTCTTCCAGCGTTGAACTGATGATAGGTTTTTCCAAACTCAAAAAATGCTAAGTCTTGGTTTTTTCTATTGATATTGTGTGCTATTGCCTCTAAGCCTGTATATAATAAAGATTGACGCATTACAGACAGTTCATTGCTCAACGGATTTAACATGGGAATACTGTGTTCCGGATTAATATCCTGATTAAGCCCGTCGTAGTCTGGTGTACTAAGGCTATTGGTCATAATTTCATAAAAACCCTGACTGGCCAATAAATTCCCCACTACGTTCTGCAGTTTGTAGTCCTCAAATTTAGAAACAGAAGCTATAGAAGCATTTAGTTTTTCCTTATAGGCAATGGTGTTATACCCATAAACTCTAAGTATTTCCTCTATGACATCTACTTCCCTTTGTACATCTACTCTGTAAAAAGGAATAGTGAGACCCAATCCAGATTCGGACATATTATTTACCTTAATATCTAAGGAAGCCAGAATAGATTTTATGGTGTCTCGCGGGATAACCTCACCCACTAGTTTATCTATTTTTTCAAAGGTGAGAAAGACCTGATAGTCTTTCATTTTATTTGGATAGAGATCTACTAACTCCGAAGTAATTTCTCCTCCTGCAATTTCAGTAATTAAAATGGCCGCACGCTGCAAGGCGTATTCTACTAAATTAATATCAATGCCGCGTTCAAAGCGAAAAGAGGCGTCTGTATTTAAACCATGTCTCTTAGCTGTTTTTCGAATAGATACTGGGTCAAAATAGGCACTTTCTAAAAAGATAGCTGTGGTGTCAGCGGTAACCCCAGAATGCAGTCCGCCAAAAACTCCGGCAATACACATGGGTTTGTCGGCATTACAAATCATTAGATCTTCTTCATGTAGGCTGCGTTCTACCCCATCTAGGGTAGTAAATTTGGTGCCTTTCGCCAATGTTTTTACTTCTATTTTATTGCCATTTATTTTTGATGCATCAAAAGCATGGAGGGGTTGTCCTAGCTCATGCAACACATAGTTTGTGGCATCTACCACATTATTGATAGGTTTTAATCCTATGGCTTTTAACCTATTTTTTAACCAATCTGGAGAAGAGGCTACAGTAAGGTTACTTATGGTGACTCCCGCATATCTGGGCGCTAATTCATTTTTAGGTACCGTAACATCAATTTTAAGAGACCTATTGGCAATATCAAACTTACTTATAGAAGGCGTTATTAATTCCTGAACAACACCTTGCTGTTTTAAACCGGCACGTAAATCTCTAGCAACCCCATAATGACTCATAGCATCTGCTCTGTTAGGAGTAAGTCCTATTTCAAAAACCTCATCGCGTTCTATTTCAAAAACCGTTGCACAGGCTGTTCCTGGAAGTAGGCTATCATTAAGAACCATAATACCGTCATGACTTTCGCCTAAACCCAACTCGTCTTCGGCGCAAATCATACCATGACTTTCTTCACCCCTAATCTTTCCCTTTTTAATTTTCCATGCTTCTCCATCCTTATCATACAGCGTGGTGCCAATAGTAGCCACGGGTACTTTTTGTCCCTTAGCAACATTAGGAGCTCCACAAACTATTTGAACGGGAGCAGCAGCGCCTATATCTACTGTAGTTAATTTAAGTTTATCTGCGTTAGGGTGTTTTTCACAACTGAGCACATGGCCTACAACAACGCCATTTAAAGCTCCTTTTACAGATTCAAAAGGGGTAATGCCTTCTATTTCTAGACCAAGATCTGTAAGTAATTCTCCCGTTTTTTTGGCTTCCCAATCTAGGGTAAGAAACTGTTTTAACCAGTTATATGATATTTTCATCTATTCTTTTCTATGGGTATATGTGCAAGAGCAGCACTCCCTTTTATCGCTAAATTACAAGTGGCAAAGATAAAACAATGCCCTAAGACATTCAACAGTGGAGGAAATGAAATGCTTTTATTTTTTAATCTAATTTATTAGTTGTTATTTCGAAGACTTAAATCCCATAAGACAAATGAGAAAAGCAGCATTTTTTATACTTGTATTCTTAGTTATCATAGGTTGTAAAGAGGCTACAAAAGTACAGCTATCAGAGGGTATTTGGGTAGCAGAGTTGGAGGTTATGGACAAGGAAATACTTCCATTCAATTTTAAACTCTTACAAGATGACGCAGGGGCATATAGCATGGAAGTATATAATGCAGAAGAGGTGATTACCGTTGATGAGATTGTGGTAAAAGAAGATTCTATACACATAAAAATGCCAGTTTATGAAGGGTATCTAGTGGGTACCTTTACAGCAACAACCATAACAGGAGATTTTATTAAGGAAAGCTTAGATAGGGTAGTCCCTTTTACGGCTACCTATGGTAAGGAAGTTCGTTTTAACACCAGTGCTACAGCCGCTACGCATAATGTTTCTGGTATCTGGGAAACCACTTTTGAGTACCAAACAGCAAAACCGTATATAGCCAAGGGAATTTTCACCCAAAATGAAGACAAGGTAACCGGAACATTTAGAACTACTACAGGCGACTACAGGTATTTAGAAGGCCGTATGGATGGCGATTCTTTAAAATTATCGGCCTTTGACGGGGCTCATGCCTTTCTATTTACCGCTAGGGTAACCGATAGTACCTTAGACGGTGCGTTTTATTCGGGCAACCATGCTAAAGAACTTTTTAGAGCTACGCGTAATGAAGCGTTTGAACTGCCTGATGCAGATTCTTTAACCTTTATTAAAAAGGGCTATGATAAATTTGCTTTTCGTTTTCCAGATACCGAGGGTACACTCGTTTCTTTAGACGACCCAGAGTTTAAAGATAAGGTCGTCCTCGTGCAAATTATGGGAAGCTGGTGCCCTAATTGTTTGGATGAAACTCGTTTTTACCAGGAGTACTTAACAACGCATAATTTGGACAACCTTAAAGTTGTGGGCTTAGCTTTTGAATATGCGAAAACAGAAGCACAGGCATTTAAGGCCATTAGCCGTTTAAAGGAACGAATAGGGGTAAGCTATCCTATTCTTTTGGCGCAATACGGCACTTCTGACAAGGAAAAGGCACAGGAAAAACTTCCCATGTTAAATCATGTGTTATCCTACCCAACTACGATTTATATAGACAAAAAAGGGGAGGTTCGTAAAATTCATACTGGTTTTAATGGTCCGGCCACGGGGGAGAAGTATGTTGCTTTCCAAAGGGAATTTAAGGCCTTTGTAGGCGAGTTGCTGGCAGAGTAGGTTTTTAAAATTGTAGTACTAGTTGTATGCCATTTTTTGCTGGTGCAAGATGCAAGGTGGTTTTTTTGGCTGAACTTTTGTTGTACCTCTTTCGCAAAACTATCTGGTTCAAATTTGAATTCAACTCCAAATATCCCGCTTCAATTCAGAAAATGTAGGGCATAAAAAAGAC
>CAZWVO010000089.1:0-7063 GCA_964637535.1 uncultured Flavobacteriaceae bacterium | reverse complement strand
TGGTAGCAGATACTTTTCCGGCAGGCACCTTAAGTGGCGCTCCTAAACACCGTGCTATGCAACTCATAGAACAATACGAGAAAACAAGCAGAGACTATTACGGTGGAGCTATTGGCTTTATGGACTTTAAAGGAAATTTTAATCATGCTATTATGATTAGAACCTTTCTCAGCAAAAACCACGAGTTGCATTATCAGGCCGGAGCCGGTTTGGTAGCGGCTTCTAAGCCCGAAGATGAATTACAAGAAACCTACAATAAACTAGGGGCCTTAAACAAAGCGCTAACTATTGCAGAGCAGATATAGGCTAACTTAATGTATTACTTAAAAAAGAGGATTTGAAAAATATACTTGTCATAGATAATTACGATAGTTTTACCTATAATTTGGTGCATTACTTAGAAGATTTAGGCTGTACTGTTACGGTAAAACGCAATGATCAACTGCAGCTTGATGAAGTTGCAGCTTTCGAAAAAATAGTTCTTTCTCCCGGGCCTGGTATCCCAGATGAAGCTGGTTTATTAAAAGAAATTATTGCTGCCTATGCACCTACCAAAAGTATTTTTGGGGTATGTCTAGGGCAACAGGCTATAGCCGAAGTTTTTGGAGGTTCGCTTATTAATTTAGATGACGTATATCATGGGGTAGCAACACCAATTAGCATTAGTAAAGACGACATACTATTTAAAGATTTACCTAAAGAAATTGAGGTAGGTCGGTACCATTCTTGGGTGGTAAATACCAGTCTACCACCATCGCTAGAGGCCACTTCTTTTGATAAAAATGGACAAATAATGTCACTTAGACATACTGCTTATGATGTTTGCGCAGTACAATTTCATCCAGAGAGTGTACTTACACCTCATGGAAAAAAAATACTTAAAAACTGGATAGAAAGCTAAACGGAAATGAAAGAAATATTAAACAGGCTCATTAACCACGATATCTTAGCGAAAGAAGATGCAAAACAGGTATTAGTTAATATTGCCAATGGTGCGTACAACCAAAGTCAGATTGCCGCTTTTTTAACGGTTTATATGATGCGAAGTATTACCATTGCGGAATTGGAAGGTTTTAGAGATGCGTTATTAGAACTATGTTTAGCAATAGATTTATCCGCCTATAATCCTATTGATTTATGTGGTACTGGAGGTGATGGAAAAGATACTTTTAACATTTCTACGCTAGCCTCCTTTGTTACTGCAGGTGCGGGTGTAAAAGTAACCAAACACGGAAATTACGGGGTTTCTTCTAAATGTGGTAGTAGCAATGTAATGGAATACCTTGGAATAAAGTTTAGCAACAAGGCCGATTTTCTAGAACGTGCTATTGATAAAGCAGGGATCTGTGTATTGCACGCACCCTTATTTCATCCGGCAATGAAAAACGTGGCGCCCATACGAAAAGAATTGGCTGTAAAAACCTTCTTTAATATGTTGGGACCAATGGTAAACCCCGCCTTTCCCAAAAATCAGTTGGTAGGCGTTTTTAATTTGGAGCTTGCTCGCATGTACGGATACCTCTATCAAAATACCGACAAAAAATTTACGGTATTACATGCTTTAGATGGGTATGACGAAATTTCACTTACCGGCAATACCAAAACCATTTCCAATACTTCTGAAGGGATATTAAAACCTTCCGATTTTGATGTAGAAGTAATACAACAATCGGAAATTGTTGGTGGAGATACCGTGGAAGAATCTGCCACAATTTTTATGGAAATTTTACAAGGAAAGGGAACAGATGCACAGAATAATGTGGTTTGCGCTAATGCCGGAATAGCTATTGCAACCGTAAAAGAAATAGGTGTAAAAGAAGGTTTTGAATTGGCTAAAGAGTCACTTTTAAGTGGTAAAGGCTTATATGCCCTAGAAACCCTACAAGCCTTAAGTAAAAATTAATAGTAATAAGACCAAAGGAGTGAATATCTTAGATAAAATTGTAGCGGATAAATACAAGGAAGTAGATTTAAAAAAATCTGTCGTTCCCGTAAAACAATTGGAAAGCGCTGTATTGTTTCAAAGAAATCCTTTTTCCTTAGCCAAGGCCTTACAAGCTAGCGAAACTGGAATCATTGCAGAACATAAAAGACGTTCTCCTTCTAAAAATACCATAAATCAAAACACCAATGTAAGTCAGGTTGCAAAACAGTATGTGAAAGCAGGAGCTTCTGGTATGAGCGTACTGACCGATATTAAATATTTTGGGGGTTCGCTAGAAGATTTAGTAATAGCAAGAGCTTCCGTTGATATCCCCTTGTTACGAAAAGACTTTATTATTGATGAGTATCAGATTTTAGAGGCAAAAGCACTCGGGGCCCATGTTGTTTTGCTCATTGCGGCAGTATTGTCTAAGGAAGAAATCAAGAAGCTTTCCGAATTTGCGAAACAATTACACCTCGATGTATTGTTGGAAGTACATAATCAAGAAGAGTTACAGAAATCGATTATGCCTAGTCTAGATATGATGGGTGTAAACAATAGAAATTTAAAGACTTTTGAAGTGCATTTGGAAACTAGCAAACGGCTATCACAATTCATACCAGACGAATTTGTAAAAGTTTCTGAAAGTGGTATAAGTTCCATTGCGGCTATTCAGGAGCTAAAACAATATGGATATCAAGGTTTTCTTATAGGAGAAAATTTCATGAAGACGGATAATCCTGGTACTACAGCTTTAGAATTTATTGAAAAGTTACGTTAACAAATGGAGTATTACTACACCAATAAAAATCATACCCCGGACACCAATAGCTTAGCTAATGTGAAAATAAAAGTCTGTGGTATGCGTAAAAATATAGCAGAAGTAGGGACTTTGCATCCAGATTATATCGGATTTATTTTCTGGGAACCTTCTAAACGTTATTTTGAAGGTAACCTACCACCCATTCCGCATGGGGTAAAAAAAGTTGGTGTTTTTGTAGATGCTGAGATCGACCTTATTGCAGAAAACGTAAAAAAGTATGCGCTTTTATTGGTGCAGTTGCATGGCAAAGAAAGTCCTGCGTTTTGCAAAGCACTAAAAAAACGTATTCCTCAGGTAAAAATTATAAAAGTTTTTTCTGTAAAAGATGATTTCGATTTTAGCCAACTTAAACCCTTTGAACCCGTTTGTGATTTCTACTTATTTGATACCAAAGGTAAGCTACCGGGAGGAAATGGATATGCTTTTGATTGGTCGGTATTAAAAAATTATCCTTCTACTAAACCCTATTTTTTAAGCGGTGGTATTGGAGTAGCTCAAACAACATCCATTAAAGCATTTTTAAAACAACCCGAAGCGCAATATTGTCATGTCATTGACGTAAACAGTCAGTTTGAAGATGAACCTGGCTTAAAAAATATAGAAAAGTTAAAACAGTTTAAAAACACACTGAGTTCCCTCTAGAAAGCAATAGAAAAAAGGGATAAAAAATTACCCCATTTGAATTGCAATAAGAGGTTCATAAAATAATACAACGTATGAGTTATCACGCAGACGAAAAAGGATACTACGGAGCGTTTGGAGGCGCTTTTATTCCTGAAATGCTCTATCCTAATATAGCAGAATTACGCCAAAAGTATTTGGAGATAATGCAGGAAGATAGTTTCCAAAAAGAATTTCATCAATTACTTAAGGACTATGTTGGACGTCCTTCTCCGCTCTATTTTGCAAAACGCCTTTCTGCCAAGTACGGTTGTAAAATTTATCTTAAACGTGAAGATTTAAACCATACTGGTGCGCATAAAGTGAACAACACCATTGGGCAAATTTTAATGGCGCAAAAGCTTGGCAAAAAACGAATTATAGCCGAAACTGGAGCGGGACAACACGGTGTTGCCACCGCCACAGTTTGTGCCTTAATGGGTATGGAATGCATTGTATATATGGGCGAAATTGATATTGCACGTCAGGCTCCCAACGTAGCGCGAATGAAAATGTTAGGCGCAACTGTACGCCCAGCACTTTCTGGAAGCAGAACCCTAAAAGATGCTACAAACGAAGCTATTAGAGATTGGATTAACAACCCGGTAGATACACATTACATTATTGGTTCAGCCATTGGCCCACATCCATATCCAGACATGGTAACTCGTTTTCAGTCTGTTATATCTGAGGAAATTAAGTGGCAGTTAAAAGAAAAAGAAGGGCGTGAAAACCCAGATTATGTTGTTGCATGTATCGGAGGTGGAAGTAATGCTGCAGGTGCTTACTATCACTTTTTAGATGAAGAAGAGGTTGGTATTATTGCCGTAGAAGCAGCTGGTAAAGGAATAGAAACCGGAGAAAGCGCAGCTACATCTGCCTTAGGGAAAGTAGGTATTATTCATGGTTGTAAAACCATGCTAATGCAAACCAATGATGGCCAAATAACAGAGCCATATTCTATTTCTGCAGGCTTGGACTATCCTGGTGTTGGCCCCATGCATTCCCATTTATATACTTCTGGCCGAGCAGAATTTTATTCGGCCACGGACGACGAAGCAATGACAGCAGGTCTAGCATTATCTCAGTTAGAAGGAATTATTCCCGCAATTGAGACCGGACATGCATTTGCCATTTTTGAGCACAAAAAATTTAAGCCAGAGGACGTCGTAGTCATTAGTCTTTCTGGACGTGGAGATAAAGATTTGAATACCTATATATCGTACTTTAAGTTAGCCTAATGAACAATAGAATTAACAAAAAACTACAGGAAAACAAGAAACTCCTTTCCATCTATTTTACTGCAGGGTATCCCGCATTAAATGATACTGTTCAAATCATTCAAGATTTACAGCAAAGCGGAGTGGATATGATTGAAATTGGTTTGCCGTTTAGCGACCCTCTTGCGGATGGCCCTACTATTCAAGATAGCTCTACCCGGGCCCTAAAGAATGGAATGACTACCAAAAAGCTTTTTGAGCAGCTGAAAGACATCCGAAAAATAGTTAGTATTCCCCTAATAGTAATGGGATACTTTAACCCCATGTTACAATACGGGGTAGCGGCTTTTTGTAAAAAATGTCACGACATTGGTATTGACGGTATCATTATGCCTGACTTACCCTTAGATGTATATCAGGAAAATTATGAAGCTATTTTTAAGAAATATGGCCTCATTAATGTGTTCTTAATTACCCCTCAAACTTCTGAAGAACGCATTCGTGAAATTGATGAAGCTTCTGAAGGGTTTATTTATATGGTAAGCACTGCTAGTGTTACAGGTTCAAAACTGGGTTTTGGAGATGTACAAACGGAATACTTTGAACGAATCGCCAAAATGAAACTTAAAAACCCTCAAATTGTAGGTTTTGGTATTAAAGATGCAGAAACATTCAAAGCAGCTACCAAAGATGCAAAAGGCGCTATTATTGGCTCTGCTTTTATTAAACACTTGACGGTCAATGGAATAAAAAACACTGCTAGTTTCATTGAAAAAATAAGATAAAAATGTTTCAAAAAAAATAGGGTATTCTTCTTTTCAGTTGTTCTGCATATAAAGTTATTACCATGTTCATGCCAAAGTTTTCAATTGCTCTTGTTGTTGTCTTTTGTGTATTGCAAAACACATATAGCCAACAAATTCCACCCGCTGATACTCATCCTAAAAATGCCGTTCATGTTTCTGTAAGTCCTCTTCTAGTGATAAATACTTTAAATGTTAGCTATGACCGTTTGTTAGCCTCTAATGACAAAAGCTTTTTCAAAGCATACTACGGTACAGCTAGGCTTGGTGTTTTTACTTTTTTAAATTTTGCCCCAGGTGGTGATAGTGGTTTTTTTCCTGCCAGTATAGCAGTTACAGGGCTCTCCGGATCTGAAAAAGATCATTTTGAACTAAGTTTTGGCATTACATATCTTATTGATATTATAGACGTTGATGATGAACTTGACACCGTCACAGGTGATATTGATGAAAATGATTCCTTTTTGGCACTTAATTTTGCCATTGGATATAGAAAACAATTTGGAAAAGGCGGTGTTTTTAGAGCAGGTCTTGGCTTGCCAGAATCGCTCTATGTGGGTTGGGGATACGGCTTTTAAAATAAGAATCTTCGTATGGATGCGCATGCAAAAGTCATAATACTAGCAACCATTTAAAATGTAGTTAGAAATACTGCCTATTTTATGTGCGGATTCGTTACATTTATTGCTTAAACTTTAAGCAGCATTTCATATGAAAAAAGTACTTCTGGTAACTTTTGTATTATTTAATTATTCTCTTTTTTCTCAAGACAACGTCCAGTTAAAATCGCAAGTTGCACATGCCATTACCGAAATGCGGGAGTTTATTGCTATTCCAAATGACGCATTAGAGCATGCTGACATTAATCGAAATTTAACTTGGCTCACCAAAAAATTTACAGCTAGAGGTTTTAACACCTCCATCTTACCCACGGAGGGAGAGTCCCTTTTTTTTGCTGCGATGCCAATGGAAGATAGTAAGCCAACTATTTTGTTTTATATGCATTTTGATGGGCAGTCAGTTGATCCGGCTAAATGGGATCAGCCCAACCCCTATACTATGGTACTAAAATCACCAGATGGAGATGGTTTTAAGACCGAATCTTTTGATGCCCTAAACGATGACATTAATTATGAATGGCGGTTATTTGGCAGATCTACTTCAGATGATAAAGGTCCAATAGTAATGTTTTTAAATGCTATTGATCTCTTACAGAAGAATAAGAAAGAGATTCCTTTTAACATCAAAGTAATTTTAGATAGTGAAGAAGAAAAAAGCAGTAAGCCCTTGCCCAAAGCGGTAAGAGAATACCGAGAACTTTTAAAAGCAGATTTTCTCGTTATAACAGATGGCCCTGTGCATGCGTCTAATAAACCAACTGTGGTCTACGGTTGCAGAGGTATTACCACACTTTCCCTCACTACCTACGGACCTGCAAAACCACAGCATAGTGGGCATTATGGGAATTATGCTCCAAACCCCGGCTTTCAATTGGCTCAAATTTTAGCCAGCATGAAAGATCCCAGCGGAAGAGTAATTATACCCGGATATTACGATGGTATAACTATAGATGAAACCACTATGAATGTGCTTAAGAGTGTCCCAGATGATGCAACGGCTATTCATACGCATT
>CAZWVO010000088.1:0-7153 GCA_964637535.1 uncultured Flavobacteriaceae bacterium | reverse complement strand
TATTAATGTAGGCGAAGGTATTGTTGGGCGTGTGGTAAATACCTTAGGAAACCCTATTGACGGTAAAGGTGCTTTAAGCGGAGACTTATACGAAATGCCATTGGAAAGAAAAGCTCCAGGTGTTATCTATAGACAACCGGTAAATGAGCCATTGCAGACAGGAGTGAAAGCAATAGATGCTATGATACCTGTTGGAAGAGGGCAAAGAGAACTGGTTATTGGTGACCGCCAAACGGGGAAAACTACGGTATGCATCGATACCATCCTTAATCAAAAAGAATTTTATGATGCTGGAGAACCAGTATACTGTATATATGTAGCTATTGGTCAGAAGGCATCTACTGTTGCTGCTATTGCTAAAACATTAGAAGACAAAGGAGCTTTAGCTTATACCACTATTGTAGCGGCTAATGCATCAGATCCTGCACCTATGCAGGTATATGCACCGTTTGCAGGTGCTGCTATTGGAGAATACTTTAGAGATACCGGTAGACCAGCATTAATTATTTACGATGATTTATCCAAACAAGCAGTAGCATACCGTGAGGTGTCACTTCTTTTAAGACGCCCACCAGGACGTGAAGCGTATCCTGGAGATGTATTCTATTTACACTCTAGATTATTAGAACGTGCCGCTAAGGTAATTGCAGATGACGGTATTGCCAAGGAAATGAATGACCTTCCAGAATCGTTAAAACCAGTGGTTAAAGGAGGAGGCTCGTTAACGGCACTGCCTATTATTGAAACACAGGCTGGTGACGTATCTGCCTATATTCCAACCAATGTAATTTCTATTACAGACGGACAAATATTTTTAGAGCAGGATTTATTTAACCAAGGGGTTCGCCCTGCAATTAACGTAGGTATCTCGGTATCTCGTGTAGGAGGTTCGGCTCAAATTAAGTCCATGAAGAAAGTGGCTGGTACCTTAAAATTAGACCAAGCACAATTTAGAGAACTAGAGGCCTTTGCCAAATTTGGTTCGGATCTGGATGCAGCAACATTGAATGTAATTGAAAAGGGACGTAGAAACGTAGAGATCTTAAAACAGGCTCAGAACGATCCCTTTACTGTAGAAGATCAGGTGGCTATTATTTATGCAGGTTCTAAGAACTTGTTACGTGATGTTCCGGTAAATAAAATAAAAGAATTTGAAAGTGATTTCATTGCTTATCTTAATACAAAGCACAGAGACACACTAGATACCCTTAAGGCAGGAAAACTTACCGATGAGGTTGTGGATACCTTAACAACGGTATGTAAGGATATGGCAGGTAAGTATGTGGATTAATTAAGAATTTACAATTAAGATTCGTAATTAGAAAAAATGGCCAATTTAAAGGAAATACGCAATAGAATAGCATCGGTTTCATCTACCATGCAGATTACCAGTGCCATGAAAATGGTATCGGCTGCAAAGCTAAAAAAAGCGCAGGATGCCATTACCGCTATGCGCCCTTATGCAGATAAACTAACAGAGCTGTTGCAAAGTTTAAGCGCTAGCTTGGATGCCGATTCTGGAAGTAGTTTTGCACAGGAACGAGAGGTGCAAAAAGTGCTGGTAGTGGCCATTACTTCTAATAGGGGATTATGTGGTGCTTTCAACACCAATATTATTAAACAGTGTACAGCTTTGGCTACAGATACCTATGAAGGTAAGGAGCTAGCCTTTGTTGCTGTTGGAAAGAAAGCGAATGATATTCTAGGAAAGAAATTCAACATTCTTGAGAATCATAGTGAAGTATATGATGACCTAAGTTTTGAGAACGTAGCAGCCATTGCTTCAACGCTTATGGAGCTTTTTGTAGCTGGAAAATACGACAAGATAGAGTTGGTGTACAATAAGTTTAAGAATGCGGCAACACAAATAGTAATGACCGAGCAGTTTTTACCTATAGTGCCTACGGCTGGAGAAGAAACTTCTAGTGCCGATTATATTTTTGAACCTTCAAAAGCAGAAATTGTTGAGCAACTTATTCCAAAGTCGTTAAAAACACAATTGTATAAAGCAATTAGAGATTCTTTTGCTAGTGAGCATGGAGCGCGTATGACGGCTATGCATAAGGCTACAGATAACGCTACAGAGCTTAGAGATCAATTAAAACTTACCTATAATAAGGCGAGACAAGCAGCTATTACTAATGAGATCTTGGAGATTGTTGGTGGTGCTGAGGCTCTTAATAACTAGCATAACGCATTCGTTAAGTTAATAACTTACAATAAATACAGACCCATCCCATTCGGATGGGTTTTTTTGTACCTGGATGTAACATTTTTTACTTTTTATATCTAAAAGGTATAAACATGTAAAACAAAAACAGATGAATACGCTAAAAACCCTTTTTTTAATTTTGCTATTTGGGTGCACAACAATAGTGCAATCCCAAAACAAAGCCTTTGAAGTTACGGTAACAGGAACCGGAGATCCTATTTTATTATTTCCTGGATTTACGTGTACAGCTACCGTTTGGGATGATACAGTGGCCGAGCTCTCCAAAGAATTTGAATGTCATGTGTTTACTTTTGCCGGTTTTGGAGAAGTACCCCCAATAGAAAAACCCTGGTTACCTAAAATTAAAGCAGGAATAGAGGCTTATATAATTCAAAATAATTTGAACGCACCTATAGTCATAGGACATAGTTTAGGGGGAACTCTAGGGCTTTGGTTAGCCGCTGAAAACACAGACTATAAAAAAATTATAGTTGTAGACGCGCTGCCTGCAACCGGAGCTTTAATGATTCCCAATTATAAAAGTGAGGATATTACATACAATACACCCTATAATAAACAACTATTAGCAATGGATGATGCAGCTTTTTTGACTATGGCTAATCAAATGGCAATAGGAATGTCTTTAAAAGAAGAAAAGAGGCAGCAAATAGCAGATTGGATATTGAATGCCGATAGGGAAACCTATGTATATGGGTATACAGATCTATTAAAATTGGATTTGAGAGCAGATCTTGTTAAAATAAAAACTCCGGTTATTATTCTCGCTGCCATGCACCCCTATGGAGAAATGGTGAAGAAAACGTATCATGAGCAATACAAATACCTGGAAAAATACGATATTAAATTTGCAGAAAATGCGGCTCATTTTATTATGTATGATCAACCGGAATGGTTTCTATCTCAAGTAAAGGCACAATTAAAATAAAAACGGTAATAACTAGACACCCTTGAAAAGGACCAACAGTCATTTTAAAGAACTATACGATACTAATTATCCAAAGGTAATGCGTCTATGTCTAGGATATGTAAAAGGGGATGAGACGCTTGCCAAAGATTTGACTCAAGAAGTTTTTATCAAAGTCTGGACACACCTAGAGACCTTCAGACAAGAATCTTCCATATACACTTGGGTGTATAGGATTACGGTAAATACCTGTTTGGCTTCGCTTCGGAAGAAAAGAAAGATAGCAACTACACATAAGTTTAATTACAAGGAAATTGCTGCTGAAGAGATTGTATATGAAGCAGGAGAAGAAGACCAATTATTTACATTGTATAGGTGCATAGATACCCTTTCCGAGCCCAATAAGACTATCATTTTACTTGAACTCGAGGGAATAAGACAAAAAGAGATTGCTGCAATTACCGGATTGTCTCATCAGACCATTAGAGTGCGGATTCATAGAATAAAAGAAAAGCTAACAAAATGCATGACAGATGACAAATTTTGAGAATTTAAAATCACAATGGATCCATCAAAGTGGGCTAACACCCCCAGAAGATGGGGTAAAAAAAATAGCAAAAAAAGTAACAAACATTAAAAAAAAGCAATGGATTACAAATGTTATTCTTGGGGTTACAGTACTAGTGTTAGGGTACTTTTTCTTTTATATATCCGCATATAATGAAAACAATGCTGCATTAGGTTTGTCTCTGATGATAGGATCGCTTTTGGTGCGAATAACGCTCGAAGTTTTGAGTATTAGAACGCTTTCAAAATTGGATAGCACATTAGATGTTAAGGCATTTAAGTATAAATTAATTTCCTATTATAAGAATAGAGTATTCATACATGGCTTAGTTACTCCTGTAGTAATTTTAGTATATTCATTAGGCTTTGTTGTGCTTCTACCCTTATTTAAGATTCATTTATCTTCAGGTTTTTACACCTATGTTGTCATTTGTTTTATTGTGGTTATGATTATTTTGATTGGCTTTATCGGAGTACAAATCCGTAGGGAATTGCATCAGCTAAGGGCACTGAAAACTATGGCCATGGACTTTGATAAAAACCCTTAAATAATTTCGTTGCATATAGATTTGGCATTACTTTTGGTTTCAGTACTAAACAGATAATACATTCAGAATGAAAAATGCAATCTATTATATCCTTATTTTGTCTTTGAGTATGGCCAGTTGTTCTTCACAAAAGAAAATAGAAACCACCGTTCCCTTTAGTATTGGGAGTGCATCTTCGCAAGATTGGGTGGGAGGTGTAGCTCCTGCTGGCTCTGGAACGCTGGTGAGTATTGAAGTTACTCAAATGAACCAGGAAGAAATTACCTTAGAGCAGTTATATTTTAGAGGGAAAATAACACCGCTTTCCACGGAAATAGAGGAGGGTGTTATGTATGCTAAGGCAGATATGAAAAAGAAAACAAGGAAGCCTCAAGATATCAATATGGATGCGGATCCGGCCAAAGAATTTGGTAATAAACCTACCAAAGCCCATAAAAAAGATAAAGAAGCTTTCCCATTCGAATTACAACCAGATGAAGCGGTAATTAGCTATAAGGAAGGAGACAAAATAAAATACTTTAAAGTTTCAGGGATTAAAAAGAAGAAACAACTGATATACCCCAGCGCAGGACCGAAGGAATAGTAATCCTTTTGGGCAAATACCAATTGAAATGCAGTATTTATTTGGTATAAATACCTAATTTTAGGTTTTAATCTTATTAGCGCTCCTTGAATCCGCTCAAAAAACTCTTTAAGCAAACTTTTATCTATGGTCTGGCAACTGTGTTGCCAAAGATGCTTTCGTTTCTATTAACTCCACTCTACGTTACTACATTACCTTCTACAGATGAGTTTGGAAGGGTTTCTATAATTTTTGCATGGTTTGCTATTTTTAACGTCATCTTGGCTTACGGTATGGAAACGGCCTTTTTCCGTTTTTTTCACAAAGCAGATAACAAGGAAAATGTGGTTACCACCTCCTTAATTTCTATCGCCGGGAGCACCGTTATCTTTCTAGTACTAGCGTTTATCTTTCAATCCTTTTTAGCAGACATTACAGAAATAGACCTAAAATATATTCGCTATACTATAATAATACTTGCCTTAGACGCCCTAGTAATTATACCATTTGCCTGGCTTAGAGCCAAAGAGAAACCCATGCGTTATGCATGGATTAAAGTGGCTAATGTTGCCATTAATCTAGGGTTAAACGTTTTCTTTTTAATGCTTTTACCAAAGGCTGTGGCCAGCAATCCAGACGGTTTTTTAAGTAGTATTTATAAACCAAATTTTGAGATTTCGTACATCTTTATCTCCATGTTACTAGCTAGCGGGATTACCTTGCTCATTATGCTGCGGTTGTATATTAGAAAAAACTACGTTTTTGATACTAATCTTTGGAAAAAGATGTTGGCTTATGCCATGCCCGTTATGATAGCAGGAATTGCATATACAATTAACGAAGTTTTTGGGCGTATTATGCTTAAAAAATTACTCCCAGAAGCTATCGCCGAAGGCAAGATTGGAGAATACTCTGCGTGCCTAAAAATTGCCGTTTTCATGACACTTTTCGCAACGGCTTTTCGCATGGGCATAGAACCGTTTTTCTTTAGCCATGCTAAAGAAGAGAACCCGCAGAAAACCTATGCACAAATTACCAACTACTTTGTCATTTTGGGAAGCATTATTTTATTAACTGTCATCGTTTTTGCTGATGTTTTAAAATTATTTATTGTACCCGACGAAACCTATTGGGAAGCCATGAAGGTGGTTCCGCTAATTATTTTATCGGCATTCTTCTTGAGTATTTATCACAGCTTATTGGTATGGTATAAGATAACAGACCGTACTAAGTTTGGAGCGTATATTTCTGTTTTTGGAGCTGCAATTACAATAGTGATAAATTACTTTTTTATTCCAAAAATTGGCTATTTAGCCTCCGCAATAGCTACACTAGCTGCATATGGGTCCATGATGATACTGTCTTTTAGTTTTGGCAAAAAGTATTACCCTGTTCCGTATAATATGCGCAAAATCGTATTCTATTTGAGCGTATCCATACTTTTCTCCGCAATTTCCTTTTATGGTTTTAGGGCGCACTTCTTTGTAGGAGCAGGTCTTCTTATTGTATTTTTGGGGATGGTATATAAGCTCGAAAATGATAAACTCAAAAAAATATTCCTTAAAAAATGAAAATTTCAATAATTAATAAATCCAGCCATGCCTTACCACATTATGAAACAGAAGCTTCTGCTGGTATGGATTTACGTGCCAATATAACGGGACCAATTACGTTACAACCTTTAGAGCGAGTGATTGTAAAAACAGGGCTCTTTATAGCCCTTCCCGTAGGATACGAAGCGCAAGTGCGCCCACGAAGTGGCTTAGCTGCTAAAAAAGGAATTACAGTGCTTAATGCTCCCGGTACTATAGATGCAGATTATAGAGGAGAAATAGGGGTCATTTTAGTAAACCTTTCTAATGATGCTTTTGTAGTAGAAGATGGAGAACGCATAGCACAATTGGTAATTACCCAACATGCAAGAGCAGAATGGATTGCAGTAGAAGAACTTTCTAGCACAGAAAGAGGTGAAGGAGGTTTTGGAAGCACGGGAACAAAATAGAACATATGAAACTCAAATTAGTCCTTATACGTATTTTCTTTATGGGCATTTTACTGAACAAGGTTAAAATAGATAAATAATTCACATACCTTCACTGGAAGGCACTAACCATATTATAAAAAGATGAAAATAATTGTACCTATGGCCGGAAGAGGGTCGCGCTTAAGACCACACACCCTTACCGTACCTAAACCCCTAATCCCTGTTGCTGGAAAACCTATTGTGCACAGACTTGTAAGTGATATTGTAAAAGTTTTAAATCAGGAAATCACCGAAATTGCCTTTATATTAGGAGATCCCGCATTCTTTGGAGCGGATGTAGTGAGCAGTCTAGAAG
>CAZWVO010000087.1:0-7153 GCA_964637535.1 uncultured Flavobacteriaceae bacterium | reverse complement strand
CATTAAAAACAGTGCAGTTCCTACCAAAGAATCTCTACCATAATGACTCTCAGGATATATAATACCACCATTTCCCTCTCCACCTATAACTGCATTGTTGGCTTTCATTTTAGTAACCACATTTACCTCTCCAACAGCTGCCGCTTCATACGTACCTCCATGCTTATTGGTAATATCGCGGAGCGCTCTAGAAGAGGAAAGGTTAGACACCGTATTCCCTTTTGTTTTACTCAGCACGTAGTCTGCACAGGCAACCAGCGTATATTCTTCTCCAAACATTTCTCCATCATCACTAATAAATGCTAGTCGATCCACATCTGGATCTACCACAATACCAAAATGCGCCTTTTCTTTTACCACCAAATCGCAAATATCTGCAAGATGCTCCTTTAGCGGCTCCGGATTATGTGGAAAGTGCCCCGTAGGCTCACAGTATAATTTAACCACTTCTACACCTAAGGCTTCTAATAATTTCGGAATTGCAATTCCACCAGTAGAATTTACTCCATCTACAACCACTTTAAATTTCGCAGCCTTTATAACTTCTGCATCTACTAAAGAAAGCCCTAATACTTCATCAATATGAATATCAATATACGCATCATTTTTAGTGATTTTCCCTAAATCATCTACTTCAGAAAAGTTAAAATCTTCTTTTTCAGCAATATCTAGAATGACCGCGCCTTGTTTTGCGTCCAAGAACTCTCCCTTTTCATTTAGGAGTTTTAATGCATTCCATTGCTTAGGGTTATGACTAGCAGTAAGGATAATACCACCATCGGCTTTTTCCATGGGTACCGCAATTTCTACCGTTGGCGTAGTAGATAGTCCCAAGTCAATAATATCTATTCCAAGTCCAACCAAAGTAGACACCACCAAGTTCTGAATCATTTCACCAGACAAACGCGCATCTCTACCAATAACTACGGTAAGCTTATCCTTATCAGCATAGTTCTTAAGCCATATTCCATAGGCAGCCGCAAATTTTACCGCATCTATAGGGGTTAAATTAGTTCCCGGCTTCCCTCCTATAGTACCGCGTATTCCTGAAATTGATTTTATTAAAGTCATATCCTATTCAAAAGTTTTTGCAAATATACGGGTATATACGAACTTCTTAAGTTCCTAATTTGTATTTTCGGTCTAAGCAAGCAGCACTCAGTTTATGAACTTTTTAGCGCATATTTACCTCTCTTTTGGAGATGATGAAATTACCATAGGCAATTTTATTGCGGATAGTATTAGAGGAAATAAATATCAGCATCTCCCCGAAAAGATCCAGAAGGGAATTGCGTTACACCGTGCCATAGATACGTATACGGATGCACACCCTACCGTACGGAAAAGTTCTAAAAGATTACACCAAAATTACAGTCATTACAGTAGGGTTATTGTAGATATCTTTTATGACCATTATTTAGCCAAAAACTGGACTGCATATTCAGAAATACCTTTGGCTATTTTTGTAGCTGATTTTTATGCTCTTTTACAAGAACATTACACTATACTCCCCGATGGAGTAAAACGAATGATTCCTTATATGGTAGCAGATAATTGGATTTTCAACTATTCTAAGATGGAAGGTATTGCCAAGGTGCTAAACGGTATGAATAGGAGGACAAAAAATGTTTCCAAGATGAATTTTGCCATTCGAGATCTGGAAACCCATTATACAGAATTTGAATCTGAGTTTACTAGCTTTTTTGAAGAATTGATTATCTTTTCCAAACAGAAATACAATACACTATGCGAAAACTAATACTTCTACCCTTACTCCTTCTCTTTATTCATTGTAAAAAGCAACAGCGTCCACCTACAGGTTTGGTTACGGAAAAAGCCATGGTGGTTTCTGCCAGAGAAGAAGCTTCTAAAATTGGCACAGCCATTTTGAAAAAAGGAGGTAATGCTTTTGATGCTATGGTAGCCACGGAGATGGCTCTAGCCGTTGCTTATCCTTTTGCTGGAAATTTAGGTGGAGGCGGATTTATGGTGTACAGAAAAAGCAATGGTGATGTGGGTGCCTTAGATTACAGGGAAAAAGCTCCTTTAGCAGCTCATAAAGACATGTATTTAGATTCTTTAGGGAATGTTATTCCCGGTAAAAGTACCCAGGGTGCTACCGCTGTAGGCGTACCCGGGACTATTGCAGGAATTTTTGAAGTGCATGAAAAATACGGTTCGTTGCCTATGGAAGAGCTACTCGCTCCTGTAATTGCTTTAGCAGAAAAAGGGGTTCTTGTCACAAAAAAGCAAGCGAGCAGAATGGGAAGTTATACAGCTACTATTCTTAAAGTAAATGGAGATGATGTTACTTTTCCTTTGCGATGCGAAGCAGGAGACACTATAAAACATATTGCATTAGCACATACCTTGAAGAAGATTGCTAAAAATGGAAGTGATGAATTTTACAAAGGCGAAACTGCTAAAATCTTAGCCGCTTTTATACAGCAAAAAGGAGGATATGTCACTGAAGAAGATTTAGCCAAGTATGAAGCTAAATGGAGACAGCCCGTGGTTTTTACCTATAAAGATTTACGTATTATCTCTATGAGTCCGCCAAGTAGCGGAGGTGTAACCATGAACCAAATTTTTAAGATGATAGAACCCTATGATATCGCTAGTTTTGGACATAACAGCCCTAAAACCATTCAGTTATTTACGGAAGCTTCGCGTAGGGCTTATGCCGACAGAAATTATTATTTAGGTGATCCCGATTTTGTACCGATCCCGTTAGACGTTTTATTAAGCGATGCCTATTTAAAGGAACGCATGGAAAGCTTTTCTTTTGAAAAAGCTACCAAGTCTTCAGATATTGAAAGAGGGCAGGTTCAAATTGTGGAAAGTATGGAGACTACCCATTATTCTATTGTTGATGCGAAAGGAAATGCGGTATCTGTAACTACCACCTTAAACGGTGCCTATGGTTCCAAATTATACTCCAATGAACTTGGTTTCTTTTTAAACAATGAAATGGACGATTTTAGCGCCAAACCAGGTGTACCTAATATGTTTGGACTTATTGGAGCGGAGGCAAATAGTATTGCTGCGGAAAAAAGAATGTTGAGTTCTATGACGCCTACTATTGTAGAGAAAGACGGAGAATTATGGATGGTTGTGGGCACACCTGGAGGATCTACTATTATTACTGCTGTAGCACAGACTATTTTAAACGCATATGAATTTAATATGAGCATGCAAGAGGCGGTAAATGCGCCAAGGTTTCATCACCAATGGCTACCAGACCTAATTGTGTTTGAACCTATAGGTTTTCCTATGGAGCTTAAACTAGAACTGAACAAAAAAGGATACTTCATAAATCAGGATCGGACCCCAATTATAGGGAAAGTAGATGCTATACGGGTACTTCCCGATGGCCAGTTAGAAGGAGGGGCAGATAACCGCGGTGATGATACAGCGGTAGGGTTTTAATACCATTATAGCATGAAAAAAGTGCTTAAAACACTTCTTAAAGTAGTTCTTTTTACAGCTGGGTTATTGCTGCTCGTTTTTTTGATAGCATATCTTAGCTATAACCAACCCTTGCCCAAAGGAAATTCGCAAGCTGAGGCCGATATGTTAGCGAATAAGATGCTTACTGCCATTAATCATAACGCCTATAAAGATACTAGATACTTAGAATGGTCTTTCAGAAATGGTGCTCATAGGTATAAATGGGATAAAAGTATGGGCCTAGTAGATGTGTATTGGAATGACTACACCGTCTATTTAAATTTAGACGTTCCAGCGGATAGTGAAGTACTAGATGGTAATAGTGAGCTTATTGGGCCTAAAAAAGAAAAATTAATAGCGAAAGCTACATCCTTGTTTAATAATGATTCCTTTTGGTTAGTAGCCCCTTTTAAGGTTTTTGATAAAGGCACTACTCGGAGTATTGTAACTTTAGATGATGGTTCGCGTGGCTTAATGGTTACGTATGCCCAAGGCGGTGATACTCCGGGAGATACTTACTTGTGGAAACTAGGAGATAATGGTTTCCCAGAAAGCTATCAAATGTGGGTGCAGCTAATTCCCATTGGAGGTATTGAAGCTAGTTGGGATAATTGGCAAGTAATGGAAAGCGGTGCTTTTTTACCAAAATCGCATGAATTGGGTCCGATAACTATGGACATGGGTACGATTAAAGCATATAACTAGAAATAAGCCGTAGACAAACAACTTATGGGTTACCTAAACTTGGTGTACTATTGAAAAACTGTACATTTAGTTATTAACCTGTTTTAGTTGGCTCTTTAATTCATCCATAGATTCCTGTAATTGTCTTAAAAGTCCTTTTTCTGTAGTAGCATCTACGCCGAAAGTAATTTTACTACTTACCTGCCATATTTCTTGAATATGAAAAGGTTTTATCTCATAGGGCGGATAAGTTTCATTAAGCGATATTAGCGTAACATTATTGGAGTTAGGCCGTTTCTCTATTTTTTTAACCAAAACCGCGTCCTGCAAGACCACTACATATATTTTATTGGAGTTCACATCATCTATATGTTCTATCGCTTTAGCCAACACCCATTCTCCTGGTTTAAGATTTGGAAGCATACTATCTCCTTCTACCTGAAAACCCCGGTACGTAGCGTTACGAAACTCTGGTAAAGGCAAATCAAAAGCCGGCAACTGCTGATACCAACTAGTATCTTGTATATTTTGTGGATAGCCCGCCGCAGCTTTAGCGTTTACTAAAACCATATTGTCATTCGCTGCACTATCTACAGTAACTACTTTAGGAATAACACTGGTATTAGAAGTAGCTAAGTACTGTTGATCGCTTTCTCCAAAAAGCCAAAGCGGATTAATCTTAAACTGGCGTAACAACGCTGCTACTACCTTTCCCGAAAGCTTAGTACGTCCTCGTTCTATATCTGCAGTAGTCGAAGATAATCCAAGTATTTTGGCAAATTCAGACTGGGTATGCCCTAGGGATCTACGCACCTCAATAAACCGTTTTGCTTCTATTAATTGCTCATTTTCCATACTCAAAGATACAAAATTTGGAATATTTCCAAAAATTTTATGGAATATTTCCATTATTTGGAATTTTTCCATAATTTTGGAATAACTACAAGATATGGCAACATTTGATCGTATAAAGGAGAAACTAAACATCTTAGCAGATGCCGCTAAGTACGATGTTTCTTGTTCTAGTAGTGGAAGTAAACGAACCAATAAAAACAAAGGTTTAGGAAATAGTTCTGGCATGGGAATTTGCCATAGCTACACGGAAGATGGGCGTTGTGTTTCGCTACTAAAAATTCTTCTTACAAACTACTGTATATTTGACTGTGCTTATTGCGTTACACGAAAAAGCAACGACATTAAAAGAGCTGCTTTTAAAATACAAGAGGTTGTAGATCTTACCATTAATTTTTACCGCAGAAATTATATAGAAGGACTTTTTTTAAGTTCTGGAATTTTTAAAACTCCAGATTATACTATGGAGCGTCTGGTTGCGGTAGCCAAGAAGCTTCGGTTAGAGGAAAATTTTAACGGCTATATCCATTTAAAGTCCATCCCGGGAGCCAGTGATGAACTCATGTATGAGGCGGGTTTGTATGCAGATAGACTTTCTGTAAACATAGAAATTCCAACCATTTCAGGGCTTAAATTACTTGCCCCAGATAAAAAGCATGAAGATTTTACCAAACCCATGTTAAAAGTGAAAAACGAAATCCTTAAATACAAATCTGAAAAAAAAGTGCTTAAAAGCACTCCTAAATATGCCCCTGCTGGGCAAAGTACTCAAATGATCGTTGGGGCCACTGGGGAGTACGATAAAGATATTATGTACGCAGCTACTCATTATTATAAAAATTATAATATGAAACGCGTATATTATTCAGGTTATATTCCTGTTGCAGAGGATAAACGACTCCCTTCTATAGGAACAGCAGTTCCTATGTTGCGAGAAAACCGATTGTACCAAACTGATTGGCTTATTCGTTTTTATGGTTTTTCAATTAATGAAATCCTTAATAGCACCTATCCTAACTTAGACATGGAAGTCGACCCCAAATTAAGTTGGGCACTTAGAAATCTCCACCTTTTTCCAGTCAATATTAATACCACAGAAAAAGAATTGTTAGCTCGCGTACCAGGCTTAGGTATGCAGTCTGTACATCGAATTCTTAAAGCGCGAAGGTTTCGGAAATTAAATTGGGAGCATCTTAAAGCAATGGGAGTGGCTTTAAACAGGGCCAAATACTTTCTATTATGCGAGAGTAGATATTGGGAACATAAGGATATGGATCCCATAAAGTTAAAGGGACTTATTCTTCAAAATTCAGTTGGAAAGTTCAGGAAAAATTATAGTACACAACTCAGTTTATTTAACTAATTATGAAAAATGCAAAAATTCTTATTTACGACGGTAGTTTCAATGGCTTTTTAAGCTGCATTTTTAAAGCATTTGAAGAAAAACTAATACTTTCGGACATTCAGGCTAATCATCAAAGTCAAAACGGATTGTTTTCGGACATTGAAACCGTTTTTACACAAATGGATAAGGCAAGAAGAGTATGGAATGGAATACATAAAAAGAATAGGACGGCTATTAAAAATATATATTTTGCCTTCTTAAGTGAAACAAAGGGAATTGAACTACTATTGTATCAATACATTTGCAAACTGTATCAGCAAGGCCCAAATGCACATTTAAACTATTCGGATGATGTGGTTTTAAAAGTGAGTCAGTTGGCAAAAATGGTAGCAAGAGAAAAACATCGTATGGAAGCATTTGTTCGTTTCCAATTAACAAAAGACAATATTTATTTTGCCAATATAGAACCTGATTTTAACGTACTTCCGTTAATTGCTAAACATTTTAGATCTAGATATGCGGATCAACAGTGGATTATTTATGATCTAAAGCGCAAGTATGGCTTATACTACAATTTACAAACTACGGAACTCATTTCTTTAGATATTAGTGAGATATATACGAACAGTATACTGAAGCGAGAGGCACTTGCAGAAGGGGAATATGATTTTCAAAACTTATGGAACAATTACTTTAAAAGCACTAATATTAAATCTCGTATTAATAAAAAACTACACACGCAACATGTTCCAAAACGATACTGGAAATATTTAAGCGAAAAAAAAGCAGTATAATTTTTTGGTTTAGTTGGTTGAATAGCCT
>CAZWVO010000086.1:0-7167 GCA_964637535.1 uncultured Flavobacteriaceae bacterium | reverse complement strand
ATGATATTGGTAATTATCAAACTTAGTATTTAAATTTATGCAAACAAAATAGTTTAGCACATGGGTAAGGCAGTTCAGCATTTTTTGTTTGGAGAAGGTCATTTAACGGCAGGTATAGCACTCGCCATTGCTAGAGGTACTATTATTGGAAAAATCTCGGAGAAGACTAGAAATAGGGTTATTGAGAGTAGTGAAACAGTAGTCAAAATAGTTGAAAAGGGGGAGGCTGTTTATGGAATAAATACCGGTTTTGGCCCCCTATGTACTACCAAAATATCGAAAGAAGAGACTGCAATACTACAAACCAACATCTTAAAAAGTCACAGCGTAGGCGTTGGAGATCCTATTGGTAAAGAAATCGCAAAACTAATGCTCATCCTAAAAGCGCATTCGCTAGCCAAGGGGTACTCCGGTATTAATGAGCAAACATTGGATCGCATTATTTGGCATATTACAAACGATGCTATTCCAATAGTACCTAAACAAGGGTCCGTAGGCGCTTCTGGAGACCTAGCCCCCTTGTCGCATCTTTTTTTACCACTTATTGGCTTAGGAACTGTAGCCTATTTGGGTACAGTTATGCCTACCTCTCAATTCTTTGAGCATACGAACTTAACCCCTTTAACTCTTGGCCCTAAAGAGGGTTTAGCCTTAATAAATGGCACTCAGTTTATTACGGCGCATGCTGTAAAAGTGGTTGAAAAATTTCAAAGCTGTCTTTCGCAGGCCGATATTATTGGAGCAATGATGATTGAAGGTCTACAAGGTTCTGTAAAACCTTTTTTTGATGAATTACATGCCTTACGGCCATTTAAGGGAAGCATGCATGTAGCTTCTCGTATAAAATCACTTCTAAAAGGTTCCGAAATCATGCAAGATCATGTCAATTGCGAACGCGTTCAGGATCCTTACTCCTTACGGTGTATCCCACAAGTACACGGTGCTTCTAGAAATGCTTGGTTACATTTAAAGGAGTTAGTAGAAATAGAGCTGAATGCTGTAACAGACAATCCCATTATTATCAACGATACCCTTACCATAAGTGGAGGTAACTTTCATGGACAACCTTTGGCTATGGCCTTGGACTACGCATGTTTAGCGGCATCCGAAATTGGAAACATATCGGATCGTAGAATTTATTTAGCCTTAGAAGGAAACAGCCCTGGTATTCCAAAACTATTAATGGAAGATACTGGGATTAATTCTGGTTATATGATTCTTCAATATACCTCTGCTGCGTTAGCCAGTGAAAACAAAGGCTTGTGTTTCCCCTCAAGTGCAGATAGTATTCCTACCTCCCTAGGGCAAGAAGATCATGTAAGCATGGGATCTATTGGAGGTAGAAAGGCATTACAAGTTATTGAAAATGTAGAAAAAATATTGGCTATTGAATTACTCACAGCTGCTCAGGCATTTGAGTTTAGGAAGCCCCTAAAATCCGGCCCTATACTAGACCAAATTCACAAAGAAATAAGACAAAAAGTAGCTTTTGCAGAAAAAGACAGGGTCTTTGCAGACGACATATCGTTAGCGATTGATATGATCCAAAACAAGATGTTGATTACAGTAATAAATAAAGTAATTAGCCAAAAAAAACAAACCCTTACCACCCCCTACTCCAACCAATTTGAAGTATATTAACAATATGGAAAAACACACGCTCTTAGGTCCATTCAAAACAGTACTACCCATGTCTGGTTTATCTGTAAAGGGGGCACTAAAAGATAATGAATTACCCCTAATTCCGAATGCGGGCATATGGGTAATAGATGGGTACATAAAAGCGGTAGATACCTATCAAAAATTAAAGACACAAGTACCAGACCGTACAGAAATTATTTATTTAGAAGAAGATTACACGGTGCTACCTGGCTTGGTTGATGCACATACCCATATTTGTTTTGCTGGTAGTAGGGCACAAGACTACGCTTTACGTAACGCAGGAAAAAGTTATTTGGAAATTGCTAAAGCAGGAGGTGGTATTTGGGATACTGTTACTAAAACAAGAAAAGCAAGTAAAGCCGATCTTGTAGCAGGTATTTTGACGCGTGCCAAAAGGCATACTTTAAATGGTATTACCACTATTGAAATAAAGAGTGGTTACGGGCTTTCTGTATCAGAAGAATTAAAGATGTTGAATGCCATAAAAATTGCAAATGCCACAACAGATGCCGACCTTGTCGCTACCTGTTTAGCGGCACATACTTTCCCAAAGGATTACAAAGGGGCTATCGCGGATTATATTGAGGAAATTATCAGTGATCTTTTTCCAAAACTAAGAGAAATGCAGTTAGCCAATAGGATAGATGCCTTTATTGAAGCAGGTGCTTTCTCTAGCCAAGTAATTGCTCCGTACTATCAAAAAGCACAAGAAATGGGTTTTGATATTACGGTTCATGCAGATCAATTTTCTACAGGAGGTAGTGAGGTGGCGATACACTATAATGCGGTAAGCGCAGATCATTTAGAAGTAAGTTCTGATAAAGAAATAAGGCGCTTAGCACAAAGCAACGTCATTGCTACAGCACTTCCTGGAGCTTCCATTGGTTTGGGCTGCCCCTTTACACCAGCTCGAAAAATTTTAGATGCCGGAGGTGCTTTAGCTATTGCTAGCGACTGGAATCCAGGGTCTGCACCAATGGGCAACTTAGTAGCACAAGCAGCTATCCTTGGAACTTTTCAAAAATTAAGCAATGCAGAAGTACTTGCGGGTATAACCTATAGAGCGGCAGCTGCCTTAAATATGAAAGATAGAGGACAATTACAGGAAGGTAAGATTGCAGATATTATTGCTTATCCAACCAATGACTATAGAGAAATATTATACCAACAAGGCGCTTTAAAGCCTGCTATAGTATGGAAAAAAGGACAACTTATTTCATAAGAAGTATATGAGCGCAGCAGTATTCGATTTTAAATCTCAAATTGTTCAAGGAATTCCAAAGGAATTACCTCCCATATCCAAGAGGGTAAAGCATACAGACAATCCCGCACCTAAACGAAAGGCTATTTTATCTTCAGAAGAAAAAAAACTGGCCATCAGAAATGCGCTTCGCTACTTTCCTGCAGCTTGGCATACGGAACTAGCTCCTGAATTTGCCCAGGAATTGGAAACATTTGGTAGGATATATATGTACCGTTTTATGCCCAACTATGACATGTATGCAAGACCCATAGATGCCTATCCTGCAAAAACGCCTCAGGCAGCCAGTATTATGCTTATGATACAAAACAACCTGGATCCAAAAGTAGCGCAACATCCTAATGAGTTAATCACCTATGGTGGAAATGGTGCCGTATTTCAAAACTGGGCGCAATATCTTCTTACTGTACAATACCTTGCTACTATGAACGAGGAGCAAACGCTTCATATCTATTCTGGTCATCCTATGGGTTTGTTTCCATCTTCTAAGGATGCACCAAGAGTAGTGGTTACCAATGGCATGATGATTCCAAATTATTCCAAACCAGATGATTGGGAAAAGTACAACGCCTTAGGCGTTACGCAATACGGTCAAATGACTGCTGGTTCATACATGTACATTGGACCACAAGGTATTGTACATGGCACAGCAATTACTGTGATGAATGCGTTTAGAAAAGTGCTTAAGGAAGGGGAAACTTCTCATGGAAAAATATTTTTAACGGCGGGTTTAGGAGGCATGAGTGGTGCCCAACCCAAAGCAGGTAACATCGCCCAATGCATTACTATTTGCGCAGAAGTAAATGAAAAAGCAGCACAAAAAAGACATGCCCAAGCTTGGGTAGATGAACTTATTTATGATCTGGATAAGCTAGTTACTAGAACTAGAAAAGGAATTGCCTCAAAAGAGATTGTATCGCTAGCCTTTGTGGGCAATGTGGTAACCGTATGGGAACGTTTTTATGAAGAAGAATTGTTTGTCCATTTAGGATCCGATCAAACTTCTTTACACAACCCGTGGTCTGGAGGGTACTACCCTGTTGACCTCTCCTATGAAGCTGCAAATGATTTGATGCGTACCGCTCCCCAAATTTTTAAGAAAAAGGTACAAGAATCGTTACGTAGACAGGTAAATGCCATTAACAAACACACACGCAAAGGCACCTACTTCTTCGACTATGGAAACGCCTTTTTGCTAGAAGCTTCTAGAGCAGGTGCTGCGGTAATGGCTAAAGACAAGATTACTTTTAAATACCCTTCTTATGTGCAAGATATACTTGGCCCAATGTGTTTTGATTACGGTTTTGGTCCATTTAGATGGGTTTGTACTTCGGGGAATCCTGAAGATCTTGAAAAAACGGATGCCATAGCGCAACAAATTATGGAAGCCATCCAAAGCGCAGCTCCGCCAGAAATACAACAACAATTAAAAGACAACATCCAATGGATTAAAGAAGCTAAGGCCAATAAATTGGTAGTAGGATCTCAAGCCCGTATTTTATATGCAGATGCAGAAGGAAGAACCAAAATAGCAGAAGCGTTTAACCAAGCAATTGCGGCCGGTACCATTACCGCACCTATTGTATTAGGAAGAGACCATCACGATGTTAGCGGCACCGATTCTCCTTTTAGAGAGACAAGTAACATCTATGACGGCAGCAAGTTTACTGCAGATATGGCCATCCATAATGTGATTGGCGATAGCTTTAGAGGTGCTACTTGGGTTTCCATACACAATGGCGGCGGTGTGGGTTGGGGTGAGGTTATCAACGGTGGATTTGGCTTGGTCTTAGACGGTTCTGAAGCTGCTTCTAAGCGTTTAAAAAGCATGCTGTTTTACGATGTAAACAATGGTATTTCTAGAAGAAGTTGGGCCAGAAATGCCGAAGCAATTTTTGCCATTAAACGAGAGATGAAACGCTCGCCCGAACTTCAAGTTACCCTTCCCAATCTGGTAGAAGATGCCATACTAGATGACTTATTTGATAATAAATGAAAGGATATAAAAAAACAGCCAAAGCACTTTGGCAGGGTCGTGCTACGGAAAACCAAGCTTATCTTCACGAGAAGGTAACTTTAATTGATCTTGAAAAGACACCTCTAAATTTGGCAAAGCAAAAAACCTTTTCATTAATAGGTTATGCTTGTGAAGCAGGGGTTAAACGAAATCATGGGAGAATTGGTGCAGCAGCAGGACCTACTCATATAAGACGTGCATTGGCTAAACTTCCAAACCATTTAAACCCCAGTTCTACACTTTTAGATATGGGCAGTTTTAGGTGTTTAGATGGAAATATGGAAACAATCCAACAACAACTAGCAAGTCAAGTAACTAGCCTTTTAAAGAATCAAATATTTCCGTTGGTCATTGGAGGCGGCCATGATATTGCCTTTGGACACTATACGGGTATTGATGCTTTTTTGGCTGCTAAAAATCAAAATGCTAGGCTGGGTATTATTAATTTTGATGCCCATTTCGATTTAAGAAAACCAAAAAATCAAGGAAATTCTGGTACGCCATTTTTCCAAATTGCACAAGCGTGTCAAGAGACAGAAAAAAACTTTAGGTACTTATGTCTTGGTATTCGAGACGATGCAAATACCGAGATCCTTTTTACTACCGCCCGCCAGCTAGGGGTTAAGTACATTAAAAATGAGGCCTTTCAAATGCATTATTTGGCCACTATCCAAAAAGAAATACGACAGTTTATAGCTACCGTAGACTACCTCTATGTCACCATTGACCTAGACGGCTTTTCATCTGCCTATGCACCAGGGGTTAGTGCTGCTTCTCCTATGGGGTTTTCGCCCAGTGTAGTACTTTCTTCATTAGAAGAAATAATTAAAACCAAAAAAGTGATCAGTATGGATATCGCAGAAATGAACCCTACCTATGATAGGGATGAGCAAACCGCTAAGTTAGCGGCCTCCTTGCTTCACTTTATAATGCATAAAATAGACTTACTCTAACCAAGATTGATAATAGGTGCCATCATCAATATCTAAGGCAGCCTGAGTGAGTTTTAGCGGTTTAAAAGTGTCTATCATTACCGCTAATTCTTCCGTTTTAGTCTTTCCAATACTAGCCTCATAAGTTCCTGGATGTGGTCCATGAGGAATCCCCGCTGGGTGTAAGGAGATATGCCCCTTATCAATATTTTTTCGACTCATAAAATCGCCATCTACATAATACAATACCTCATCAGAATCAATATTGGAATGATTATAAGGAGCAGGAATAGCTTGCGGATGATAATCATATAAACGTGGGCAAAAAGAACAAACTACAAAAGCACTGGTCTCAAAGGTTTGGTGCACTGGAGGCGGTTGATGTACCCGCCCTGTAATGGGTTCAAAGTTATGAATAGAAAAACCATAAGGAAAATTGTATCCGTCCCATCCTACCACATCAAACGGATGCGATGCATAGATCATATGATGTAGTTGTCCCTGCTTCTTTACTTTTATTAAAAACTCCCCCGTTTCATCATGCGTTTGTAAATTTTGCGGCAATTTAAAATCGCGTTCACAAAAAGGTGAATGTTCTAAATGCTGACCAAACCAATTTCGATATCGTTTTGGGGTATATATCGGATGATATGACTCCGACACTAAGATCCGATTATCTTCCCCATCAAAGTCCATTTGATAAATCATACCCCTAGGGATAACCAAATAATCTCCGTACTCAAATGGAATTTCTCCCAAAAATGTTTTTAGGGTTCCTGTACCCTTATGAATAAAGAGCAGCTCATCTGCATCTGTATTTTTATAAAAATAATTGGTCATTGATTGTTTCGGCGCGGCCAATCCAATATGCACATCGTTATTAAATAGAATGGTTGTTCTACTCTCTAAATAATCTGCAACAGGAGCTACTTTAAGACCATGCAAGAGCCTAGATTTTATGTTGTGTTCTATAGCTGCTTTGGGACTTAAGTCTATACTTTTTTCTACTGCTTTTACCTGAGTAGGCCTGTGTAAGTGATAGAGTAAGGAAGACATTCCGTCAAAACCTATAGTACCAAACAATTGTTCATAATGAAGGGTTCCGTCCGCTTTCTTAAAAATAGTATGTCGCTTCTGCGGTATTTTACCTAAGGTATGGTATAAAGGCATGTGATTCTCTTTTGATTATCCTTCTCTAAAATTACGATAAATCTAGGTTTTTAGAGATTCGTAATCATAGATTTACTGTATGGACCTTCTTTTTAATATGTAGAAGCATACAAAAGATACTCCTA
>CAZWVO010000085.1:0-7208 GCA_964637535.1 uncultured Flavobacteriaceae bacterium | reverse complement strand
ATTAAAAACTGCACCACTATTGGATATTAGTAGAGGCCTAAAAGAGTTGCAATATGTTAAAGAGATTCACATTGTTGCAGTTCAAAATGAAGTAAAAGAATTGTTATGGGTTATCCAAAAAGGGTTTTCAGGCGAAGCTCATCTTAAAACGGTAAATCTAAACACCGATGAAGCAACATATTTTGATTTTACGTCTTCAGAAGAAAAAAATGCCAATGCTCATTACAGTTTACCTAGCTCCTACTTATATGAACCTAATGCAGCTATTCTAAAAGCGGGCGCTTTTAAATGTCTTGGAATACAATATCAATTAGATAAGCTTCATGAGCACACGCACTTGTACACGGCAGCGGACTTAATCACATTTCCAGGTAGAAGATTTAAAATTGATAAAGTTCTCCCCTATAAAAAGAAGGTCATTAAAGCCTTAGCTATAAATAAAGCCAATATTACCACCAGAAACTTTCCAGAAAGCGTGGCATTGATTCGTAAAAAACATAAAATTAAGGAAGGTGGCGCTATTTACTTATTTTTCACTACCAATATAGAAGGAGCCCTAATAGTGCTAAAGTGCTCTAAAATTGTTACTTCCAGCGTATCTTAAACGGTCATTCAGCAGCCTCATTTTCAGGGCAATCCCATTTAAAATTAGCGACCTTAGCATTAGAGCCGGCAGAAAGGTTGTAGTGCCACCATTCTGTTCTAATGGACCAAAAACCGTGTCGCTCCATGGTTTCTTTCAATAACTTTCGATTCGCTAAGATCTGCTCTGGCAAATTTAGATTGTCATGATAGGCTCGTTTTCCAAAAAAATCAAAATCGGTACCCATATCCAATTCTTCACCATCTAAACTAACTAGCGTAATATCTACCGCACCCCCTTTATTATGAATGGACCCTTTTACCGGGTTAGCCACATACTGTGGGTTAGGCACAATCTCCCACATTTTGTATTGCACCGCATTTGGGCGGTAACAATCAAAAAATTTAATTTTTACCCCTTTTTTCTTAAACTCAGTATTCGCTTTTAGTAAGGCTTTTGCCGTTTTTACTCGGGTATAGCATTCTGCACAGTCGTACACTTTGGCCTTTAAAAAATTATTCTCCGTAGCATAGCGTAAATCGTAAGCAAAATCATCGCTAAAATCGGCTAACCTTACAAAAGTAGTATCTGCAATCCCTTCAAAAGATTTCAATATTTTCTTCTTAGGTATGGGCACCGCAACAAGCTCAGCCGTATCTTTTACTACATCAGAAGTCTCAGGGTGTACTGGAGTTACTTCCTGTTTTCCTCTACAACTCAATATCCCAAACATTACAAACAAGCACAATAAATTACTGATTTTATTTAATTTCATGGTGTTCTATTCTTCTCTTATGTTAGCAATGTTTAGCGCGTAATTTTGACTTGGTTGAAAGATAATATAATTTTTTGATGCCTAAAAAAAAGCTCCAAATTCGCACAAGATTTAAGAGGCAGAATAGCAGGGGTTTTAATACCTTTATAAGTTCAAAATTTAGACACTTATTTAAAAAGTATACATGATTCAATTTCCGGAAGATTTTATTTGGGGTTCTGCAACCTCTAGTTATCAAATAGAGGGTGGAGCTACCCAAGATGGTAGAGCTTGGAGTATTTGGGATGCGCATGCTCATATTCCTGGTAGAACCGCCAATAACGAACATGGTGATGTTGCCTGCGATCACTACAACCGTTATAAAGAAGATGTACAATTGATGGCCGATCTTGGATTAAAAGCCTATCGTTTTTCAATATCATGGAGCCGTGTACAACCCGATGGCCAAGGTGAAGTAAACCAGAAAGGAATACAATTCTATTCGGATCTTATAGACGAACTTTTAAAACACGATATTACCCCCTGGATCACCCTGTATCATTGGGATCTCCCACTAGCCTTACATACCGAAAAAGACGGTTGGTTAAACCCTGCTATTGCAGATTACTTTGCCACCTATGCTGGTATTTGTTTTGAACATTTCGGAGATCGGGTAAAACACTGGATTACGCTAAACGAACCATGGGTAGTATCCATTTTAGGCTATGGAGAAGGTGTTTTTGCTCCAGGCCGAAAATCAAAAAGCGAACCTTACCAGGTTGCACATCAATTATTGAGGTCGCATGGAAAAGCGGTACAATTGTATCGTAAAAAATACCAGCCCACGCAAAAGGGGCAAATTGGAATTACAAACAATTGTGATTGGCGTGAACCCCTAACAGATAGTCAACAAGACCAGGATGCTGCACAGCGCTCTTTAGAGTTTTTCTTAGGATGGTTTGCAGACCCTATATATTTTGGAGATTACCCCAAGGTGATGCGAGATAGGGTTGGCGACCGCTTACCAAAATTTACCGATGAAGACCGTGAAATGATCATGGGAAGTTCCGATTTCTTTGGCTTAAACCACTATACCACCTTATACGCTTCGGATGTAGATCCTAACGAGGATGTATCCGCAGAGGTCTATGGCAATGGAGGAATTTTTGAAGATCAATATGTAAAATTAACAGCAGACCCAGAATGGAAATTCACCACTATGAACTGGGCTATTATTCCTTGGGGATGCAGAAAGCTCATAGAATGGATAAGTGACCGTTACAACAACCCACCTATTTACATTACAGAAAATGGTTGTGCCTTAGATGACACCCTGGAAAATGGAGAGGTAAAAGATACGGTACGGAAAGAATTTATTGAAGGATATTTAGCAGCCTGTAAAAAGGGTATGGATAATGGCGTAAACTTCAAAGGATATTTTGTGTGGTCTTTTATGGATAATTTTGAATGGGCATTAGGGTATTCTAAACGTTTTGGAATTCATTATATGGATTATGACACCTTAGAAAGAACACCTAAAAACTCTGCCTTGTGGTATAAAGAAGTTATTGCGAACAATGGTTTTGTGCTTTCGCAACCAATGCTGGAAATTTAAGTATCTTTGAGTATAATTTAATTAAAAAAATGATGAAAAAGTTTTTCCCGATTTGCTTTCTGTTTGTGATCTTAATGGCCTGCTCTGGTGGTAGTGATGACGAAGGTTCTCCAGCTACTCCAGACCCAGAACCAGTAACAGAAGAGCCTGCAGACGATCCTGTTGATGAACCCTCTATGGTAGAATTACCAGAGGTTAATAACCTTGGGTTTGATTTAAGTGCTGCCGACCTTGAAGGTTGGGAATTGGTTTGGGAAGACAATTTTAGTGATGACCTTTCGCAATGGAATATATGGACAGGAGGAGCTTTTAATAATGAATTGCAGTTTTATCAGCAAGAAAATTTACATCTAGATAATGGGTATTTATTTATAGAACAAAAGCGTGAATTTGCTAATGGGCCTACCAACCCTTTTGACAACACCAATAAAAATTTTGATTTTACCAGTGGCAGAATAGAGTCTAAAGCTACTTATGGGCCGCAACAGCAAGAGGGTTCACTCCGTATTTCTGCACGTATAAAATTACCGGCTGGAGAAGGGTTATGGCCCGCTTTTTGGAGTTATGGAGACCCATGGCCTGTACAAGGTGAAATTGATGTTATGGAATTTAGAGGTGGCAACACTGAAGAGTATGTTTCTAACTACTTTTTTGGCACAACTGCTAATATGCCGCTAACCAACTCCTCAATGACCACGAATACGCATCAGGCCGGTGTTGACCTTACTGCGGAATTTCATGTTTTTGAGGTAATTTGGTCTCCAGATACTTTGGTAATGTACTTTGATGGCAATCCAATTGTAACCTATGAGGAGCCTCAATTTCCTTTTATTCAAGATTTCGCCAACAAACGGGAGAATATTGTACTGAATATGGCCGTAGGAGGTGTATTTTTTAATGGAATGGGACTTAATGAAAACGAAATTCCAAGCACTTCTTTCCTTGTTGTAGATTGGGTAAAAGTACATAGACAGTAATAGTATAAGCTAGGGGATAATAAAGGTTATGTAAGTAGATTCCCTTTATCATCCCATTGTGCAATAACGCCCCGTTTGCTTTGATCAATACATTTCGCAAGCCAGGCTTCTTCGTAGGCAACTCCATGCTGATCTAAAACGTCTTGAGGAACACCATCCCAAATATTGGGCGTATTCCCTTTGTATCCCAAGTCTTTGATACCCACTTTAGAGGTATAGTAGCCTGTTAGTGTAAGATTGCGCATTAGGGAAAAGAACTGAATTTCCAACGCCTGTTCTTCTAGGGGAACTTCAGGATCATAAAATGCTATCGTATCTAAAATCTGTTTCTGCTGTGGTTCAGTAATTTTTTTAAACTCTTGTTCAAATTCCGTATTGCTTTTGTGATCTAGCCACATTAATCCACCCCGCAGCGTAACCTGAAGTTCTGGAATATCTTTTGCCATAAACTCAATAAACGGAGGCACCTCTGCTTCAATAGGGCCGCCATTTTCATTAGGAGGCAGTATTAATACGCTTAACACCGCAATGGTTTCTAGTTCATGCTCGTTAAAAAATTCTTCTGCATGCAGTTTCGCAATCGCTTCCTTCTCTTTAGGAGTTCTTCCAAAATGATGCTCTTTAACAACAATATTACCAGTTTCCGGGTCTATTTCTGGTTTACATCCATGGAGTGCAAGACTTCCAGCTAAAGAACCTAATACAATTGATTTTAAACTATCTCTTCTATCCATTTTAGATATTTTGTTGTTTTAATTGCTCAATAATATAATCAGAAGCCCTCCAAGACAGGGCTAAAATAGTCCAAGTACAATTTTTATCTGCTTGAGATACAAAAGGACCTGCATCAACAATAAATACGTTATCTACATCGTGTAATTGTTGAAATTTATTGGTAACAGATGTCTTAGGGTCGTCTCCCATTCTTGTAGTACCTACCTCGTGAATTATTCTTCCAGGAGCCTCCAGACCATAATCTTGCTCTGCAGTAGGGGTATCCCCTAAAACTTCCCCGTCCATATTATGGATAAGCTCCTCAAAAGTGGCCTGCATATGTCTTGCCTGTTTGCGTTCAAAATCGGACCAGTTATAGTGAAATCGAAGTACCGGAATCCCAAACTCATCTACGGTAGTAGGGTCTATTTCGCAATAATTATCAACGCGAGCAATAGATTCTCCTCTACCACCAAAACCAAGCACGGAACCGTAATACTTTTTTACATCAGTACGGAGGCTTTCACCATAACCTCCAGTTGGGAGGCCAAAGAATTTATTAAAATGGTTATGGTTAAATCCAAAACCATAGTTGGGCATACCCATACCGCCCCAAACTTCAATATGATATCCTCTAGGAAAATCGAGGTCTTTATTGTCTAGCCACCAAGGTGTATACACATGCATACCTCCTACTCCATCCTCGTTATAAGAGGTTTTTCGGTTCATTAAACCGGGTATAAACGCAGCCCTACTGCTTCCTGTAGAATCGTGTAAATACTTCCCAACAAGGTTACTACTATTGCCTAGTCCGTTAGGGTGTTGCTTGCTTTTAGAATTGAGTAGAATACGAGCTGAACTACATGCAGAAGCAGCTAAAACAACCACTCTCCCTTTTAACTTATACTCCTTTCTATCGTCTTTACTAATGTAAGATACTCCAGTGGCTCTTCCTTCGGGATTGGTGGTTACTTCTCTTACCACAGAATTGACATAGAGATCTATTTGTCCACCACTTTTTTGCGCTGGAAATATAAGGCAGCTTCCAGAAGAGAAATCGGCGTATACATTACATGACCTAGCACATTGTCCGCAGTAAAAACAGACACCACGGTCTTCATTAATTCTTTTTGTGAGCATAGACATCCGAGCCGGAATTACGGGCATTTTAGATTTACGCGCTCCTTTAATATAGAGCAACTCGTGCAGTCTAGGCTTAGGTGGTGGAAGAAAGAAACCATCTGGATCATTCTCCAGGCCTTCATTAGTGCCAAAAACTCCAATAAGCTTATCTACTTTATCGTAATATGGCTTAACATCTTCATAACCAATAGGCCAATTATCTCCTAATCCATCTACATCTTTATGCTTAAAATCTTTAGGACCAAACCGCAATGAGATTCTTCCCCAATGGTTGGTTCTCCCCCCTAACATATGCGACCTATACCAATCGAATTTAGTGCCATTTTTATGCGTATACGGCTCTCCTTCTATTTCCCAACCTCCATACGCCATATCCCATTCTCCAAAGACTCTACTGGTTCCTGCTCCTCTTCTAGGGGATTCATAAGGCCATTTTAGTTGGGTTTGCTGTTCCGGGTTTTTAGGATCAAAAAAAGGACCTGCTTCTACTACAGCCACATGAAAACCGGCATCCGCCAAAATTTTAGTTGCCATACCACCCCCTGCACCAGAGCCCACAATAATAATATCGTATTCTTTTGGCTTTTCTATAATTTGCATAGATCTTATTTAGATATGTTAAATTGGTTTTTTAAGAAGTTTAAATTACACCTTTTTATTGAAATGCGTTTTCCTTGGTTATTTTTCTGCATATCTATAAAATGAAATACCCATATAGTTTTACTTATTGATAAAACATCTAATATTTTAATTACCTTCAGCGACTTAAAAAAATTATACAAATGCTCGAGTTAATAGATATCGTTATCATCCTAGTTTATCTCTCTGCTACTGTGGCTATTGGACTAGTACTGCGTAAAAAAGCGCAAAAAAGTAAGGACGAATATCTCTTAGGGGGTAAATCTATTCCTTGGTATATGCTGGGGTTATCTAACGCTTCGGGTATGTTTGACATCTCTGGAACCATGTGGTTGGTAACCCTCACTTTTGTCTACGGTCTTAAAAGTATTTGGATTCCTTGGCTGTGGCCTGTATTCAATCAAATTTTCTTAATGGTTTATTTATCTGCATGGCTAAGACGCTCTAATGTTACTACGGGAGCCGAGTGGATATTTTTTCGTTTTGGAGAAGGTAAAGGAGGTAAATGGTCGCATACTGTAGTCGTCGTATTTGCCATATTAAGTTGTCTTGGGTTTTTAGCTTATGGGTTTATTGGGCTTGGAAAATTTGTAGAGATCTTTATTCCTTGGGAGTTGGTTAGTGCATATATTCCTTTTGATCTTCCCACGCAGTATGTGCCGCATTTCTATGGTACCGTTTTCACCCTTTTTGCCGTGTTCTATTCCGTAATGGGAGGAATGTCTGGTATTGTTTGGGCAGATTTATTACAGTATACCATTATGACCATATCGTCTATTGCCA
>CAZWVO010000084.1:0-7234 GCA_964637535.1 uncultured Flavobacteriaceae bacterium | reverse complement strand
ACCCCACCCGAGTCGTAAACCGGTTTGGTATTTATCGTAAAGATAGTATAAATTGAGGAGACCAAAAATGTTGGTAAACCGCAGGCTTGGTTGTTATCTACTTCTTGTATTTTAGGACTTCTGATCTTCCTTTTTTAAAGATTTTATTACTTACCTCTTTGCCTTTGCGCAGCTTTTTTTGTTCTTCATAGGGCAGTGCATGTATTTCTGCGCAGGCTTCCGAACAACAGTCATTCATCTTTTGGGCACAATTTTCACATTGTATAAACAAAAGATGACATGCCTCATTGGCACAGTTTACATGGGTGTCACAGGCTTCTCCACATTGGTGACAATGGGCAATAACATCATCAGAAATTCGCTCACTTCTCCTGTGATCAAAAACAAAATTCTTGCCCAAGAATTTATTTTCAAGTTGCTTTGCCTGCACCTGTCTTGTATATTCAATAATGCCCCCTTCTAGTTGGTACACCTGTTTAAACCCCTTGTGTTTATAGTAGGCGCTTGCCTTTTCACAACGAATACCTCCTGTACAGTACATTACTAATTTCTTATCTTCTTTATGAGCTGCCAGATCTTGCTCAATCAAATCTAGAGAATCTCTAAACGTATCTACATCTGGCGTAATGGCATTCTTAAAATGCCCTATCTCACTTTCATAATGATTTCGCATATCTACCAGAATAGTATCTGGATCTTCAATAAGTGTATTAAAGGTAACTGCATCTACATGTATGCCTTTATTGGTAACATCAAAAGTATGATCATTAAGACCGTCTGCAACAATCTTCTTTTTTACTTTTATTTTAAGTTTTAAAAAAGACATATTGTCTTGCTCAATTGCAATGTTAAGACGCACGTTTTCTAAAAAAGAAATACTGTCTAAATGGGCTTTAAAAGTATCAAAGTTATCTGCGGGAATAGATAGTTGCGCATTGATTCCTTCATGGGCTACATAGATTCTGCCCAGGACATCCAAGTTAGTCCAATGAATAAACAGGTAGTCTCTAAAAATTCCTGGGTTTCCAATGTGTGCATAGGTATAGAAAGATATGGTAAGGCGGTCCTTACCTGCAGCTTCAATTAAGGCTGCTCTTTCTTTTGCACTTAATGTGTTGTACAGTTGCATGCTATACGAAACGCTTTAAGTTAAACAAATTAGTAGTGCAAAAATACAAAGATTTGGTAGCAAGACATATAAAAAGGGCTTTGAATCTACAAAGCCCTTTTGGAAACACTCCTAATACCTTCTTTTTCAAAGCATATTACTGTTCTAAAAGGAGTTAAATTCTTATCAAAAACAATGGGTAAACCATTGACTTGTATTCTAATTCTTGCATCTACACTTAGGATAGATGTTTCTCTTTTAAAAAGGTTGCGCGCACATTGCTTGATGCAAAAAGAAATGGTATTTTAGCTTTTCTAATTTATAGAACATATGAGTAACGAAAAAGACGCCAAATTAAAAGCTCTAAAGCTAACCTTAGACAAATTAGATAAAACCTACGGTAAGGGTGCCGTAATGAAAATGGGAGATCGCGTTATTGAAGATGTAGATGTAATTCCATCTGGCTCTTTAGGCTTAGATATTGCCTTAGGCGTAGGAGGCTATCCTAGAGGAAGAGTAGTAGAAATTTACGGCCCAGAATCTTCGGGAAAAACGACACTAACTTTACATGCCATAGCAGAAGCTCAAAAAAATGGTGGTATCGCTGCATTTATTGACGCGGAGCATGCTTTTGATAGGTTTTATGCTGAAAACCTTGGGGTAGATATAGACAACCTTATCATTTCACAACCAGATCATGGAGAGCAAGCATTGGAAATTGCGGACAACTTAATACGTTCAGGAGCCATTGATATTGTTATTATAGATTCTGTTGCCGCACTAACTCCCAAGAGTGAGATTGAAGGGGAGATGGGAGATTCTAAAATGGGCTTACACGCTAGATTAATGTCTCAGGCATTACGAAAGTTAACCGGTTCTATTAGCAAGACCAATTGCACTGTGGTTTTTATTAATCAGTTGCGTGAAAAGATAGGCGTAATGTTTGGTAATCCTGAGACTACAACGGGGGGTAACGCCTTAAAATTCTACGCTTCTGTGCGTTTAGATATCCGAAGATCTACACAAATTAAGGATACTGATGGGGCTGTATTGGGAAATAAAACCCGTGTTAAAGTGGTAAAAAATAAAGTGGCACCTCCTTTTAGGACTACTGAATTTGATATTATGTATGGGGAAGGTATTTCTAAAATAGGTGAAATTCTAGATCTGGGAGTTGAATTTGAAATTATTAAGAAAAGTGGTTCATGGTTTAGTTATGGAGATACCAAGCTAGGGCAAGGGCGCGATGCGGTTAAAAATCTTTTAAAGGATAATCCGGAACTATTAGAAGAACTGGAAGGGAAAATTAAAGAGGCCATTAAAGCTGTAAAGTAAGGGATATTATTGCCTCGTTTTTTTGGCTTTTACACGCAACCCTTACCGCTTTAGAACATCTTTTGAAAAATAGAATGACTATGAAGCGGTATGTTATTATAATGTTGGCGGCTATAAGCTTTTTGAGCTACAGTTCTTGCAGTATAGATGATGGTACTAATTTTCACTTTACTCCGCTAGTAATTGTAAACGCAGAATTACCAGATAGCTTTGTTTTTGGTGAAACCTATGATATTCCCGTAACCTATATCATACCGGATGGTTGTACTTTTTTTAATGGTTTTGATGTAATACAAACGGAAAGTACTACACGTGAAGTTGCTGTTATTGGATCTGTTTTAACTGATGAAGAAAGCTGCATTACTTTGGCAAACGAAACAACTACTTCTTTTGAATTTTTAGTACGCTTTACAGGAACATATTTTTTTCGTTTTTGGTCTGGAGTAGACGAAAATGGACAACAACAATATATAGAAATTGAAGTGCCGGTAAATCCGGAAGCCTCCAAAAAGAGGTAGAACAATTAGCTAACCAACATTGTATTTTGGGTCTTGAAGAACTCATAAAGAACTGCAAGAAGGGAAATAGGCAAGCACAAGAACAATTATACCGAAGATACGCTCGGATACTGTTTGGTATTTGCCTTAAGTACTCGCGCAATAAAACGGAGGCAGAAGATAGCCTTCATGATAGCTTTATGACCATTTTCCATAAAATTGAGCAGTTTAAACACAAAGGGTCTTTTGAAGGGTGGATTAAAAGAATAACCGTAAATACCGTGCTTCAAAAATATAGAAAGGAAGATCATTTAAACGTGGTTACCGAAAATATTGAAGAAGCCATAGATATTGAACCCCATTACACAGATATAAGCCTAACTACCCTTTTAGGCTATATTCAGGAACTCCCCAATAAATACCGTCTTACCTTTAATTTATACGTTTTAGACGGCTATTCTCATAAAGAAATTAGTGAGCTGTTGGGAACCTCAACAGGGACTTCAAAATCTAATCTTGCAAGAGCAAGAATGATTCTGAGAGAAAAAATTGAAAAAGAAAATGTAAACATTGCCTAAACCAATGTAGTATGAAGAAACAAAATTTGGACAAGTTGTTCCAAGAGAAGTTTAAAGACTTTGATGAATTGCCAGATGAAAAGGTTTGGAACAGTCTTGAAGCCTCTTTAGATCAGAAGAAGAAAAAACGTAAAGTAATTCCTATATGGTGGCGTTTAGGAGGTGTGGCTGCAGCTATTGCAGTAGTATTATATGCTACTAACCCGTTTAAGAATGGAACGCAACCAACACCCCCAGTTACTAATGTTGAGGAGAATAAAGATCCTAATCCCGTGACTTCGGAAGAAAATACTAAAGAATTGTATAATGGTGTTTCACCAGAAGAAGTTGTGGCTACTCCAGAAAAGGAGAACACCCTCGTAGAAAATGAGGGCATATCTGCTAATGCAAAACAAGCTTCGGTTAAGAAAAATAATAGAACTGTTCAAGAGAAAAATGTGTATGCAAATACACAGCATACGCAACAGCCTAAAGCGCGCACGCCGTACAAAAAATCATTAAAAAGTACCGCTTTAAACGCAGACGCTATTATCGCTAAAAAAGAAGAGCTTGTAACAGCTATAACGCAACAAGATGAGGCAACCACGGTAATGACAGACAAGAATACAGCAAAAAATGCATTAGGTAACGGGCATTTAGAAACAACTAGTGATGCCGAGCTAGCACAAAATGAACTACTTAAGGAGGACGAAAAAAAGAAATCTATCTTTGATGAGATTAATGAGGAAGAAGAGGAAAAAGCTATAGCGAAAAATGATGCTAGTCGTTGGTCTGTTGGTCCAAGCGTAGCGCCTGTATTTTTTGATTCCTTTGGAGAAGGCTCTCCCATCCATTCTAATTTTGTACCCAATGCTAAATCGGGGAATTTAAATTTAAGCTACGGTGTTGCAGTATCTTACGAAATAAACAAGAAGTTACGTTTAAGAACTGGTTTACATAAAGTAGATTATGGTTATGACACTAATGATGTTGCCTTTTCTTCGTCATTATCAGCGTCTACGAATACCCTAATAGACAATATTAGCTATAAAACAACAGCGCAAAATTTAGTTCTAGAAAGCAATGTTGGGAATTCTTCTTTAGCTAGCAATTCGGCAGATTTGGTAGGTAAAGCACCTACTCTAGTAGGTAGAATGGTACAAGAGTTTGGATATGTTGAAGTGCCTTTGGAATTGAATTATAGCCTTTTGGATAAAAAAATAGGCATCGATGTTACTGGCGGAATAAGCTCTTTATTTTTAGTTAACAACACAATTACTTTAGTTTCCCAAGATCTAACTACTGAAGTGGGGGAAGCTAATAATTTAAATGACGTAAACTTTAGTACAAATATTGGGTTTGGAGTAAACTATAAATTTTCGTCTAAAATACAGGCCAATATTGAACCCTTATTTAAATATCAACTCAATACATTTTCGGAAACTGCTGGAAGTTTTAATCCGTTCTCTATTGGGGTATATAGTGGAATACAGTATAAGTTTTAATCTCTAAAACCGTATTGGCTTAAGGGAAATACAAAGTTGGTTAGGTATGTCATTGCGCTTGCAATGACGCCTTTGGCGTCTCCATTAAATTGGAGACGCTTTTTTTAGTATAGTTGTGAACTATGAAAGCTGAAAAAGAAGTTGCTTAAATACCTATTGGTCTAAAAAATAAAACGAAGTGTTGCTTTATATGTTTTTTGTTAACTCCTTATAAATGATCTCCCTAACCCAATCTCTTAGTTCAGGTTTATTATGATCATCTAAAATATCGGTCTCAAAAAAGGTGTGTATTTTTGCCCTTAGCACGCCTGGACCTCCACTTAAAAAGGTAAATGAAAAACGCTTCTTATTATCATAAAAAGTCATTGGAACAATCGGTATTTTATGTGCAATAGCCATTCTAAAAGCCCCGTCTTTAAACTGATCTAATACAACGCCTTCCTCTGGGACCCCGCCTTCTGGAAATATACAAATACTTAAGCCTTGGTTTAATCTTCGTTGCGCTCTAAGGTATACCCCTGTTCTACTTTTACTATCGCTTCTGTCTACCATTATACATACTCTTTTATAGAAGAATCCGAACAATGGAATTTTAGACAATTCTTTTTTACCTACAAAAACAAAGGGGTTTCTACTGATATAGAGCATTAGCATAATGTCTAACATACTAGTATGGTTGGCAACCAGCATATAACTTTTGCCCTTTTTCATTTTTTGTTCCCACTGAAGCCTAGGAAAGCACGCCATTCCATACAAAATTGGTCTAGCCCATAAATTTCTTGCCAGCCAAAAAAATTGAGGATACCACTTCTCCCTTAAGGTAGTCAGCAGTAGAAACGGGAAAAACAGCAGTATGGGGACCGCCACCAAAATATAAAACCATATACGGTACAGGACATGGCCAAAGTGACGAAATAACATTAGCATAGCATCAAATGTAATAATTTTAACAGGTATTTTGTCATTTCTTTTACCTTTGTCTTTTTTGGAGCTACAATACTATGGCAAGAATTTTAACAGGCATTCAAAGTACAGGCACACCACACTTAGGTAACATTCTAGGTGCAATCATGCCTGCTATTGAAATGGCTAGCAATCCTAAGAACGAGTCCTTTCTTTTTATTGCTGATATGCATTCCCTTACGCAAATCAAAAATGGGGAAGAATTACGAAATAACACCTATGCAACGGCTGCCACTTGGTTGGCTTTTGGCTTAAATATTGATAACACTGTGTTTTATAGACAGAGTGATGTACCCCAAGTTACAGAGCTAAGCTGGTACCTCAGCTGTTTTTTCCCATATCAACGGTTAACCCTGGCGCATTCGTTTAAGGATAAAGCTGGTAGGTTAGAAGACATCAATGCTGGGCTCTTTTCTTACCCTATGCTTATGGCCGCGGATATTCTTTTGTATGATGCACATATCATTCCGGTTGGGAAAGATCAACTACAACATATTGAAATGACCCGAGATGTAGCTTCTCGTTTTCACGCTCAATTTGGAGACACCTTTGTGATTCCGGAGGCTGATATACAAAAAAATACCATGTATGTCCCTGGTACTGATGGTGAAAAAATGAGCAAGAGTAAAGGAAATCTTATCAATATTTTTCAGTCGGATAAAAAATTAAGAAAGCAAATTATGGGAATACAGACCGACAGTACGCCCATGGAAGACCCTAAAGACCCTGATAAGGATAATGTATTTGCTTTATACAAAATATTAGCTTCAGAAGAACGAACTAGTGCAATGCGTCTAAATTATGAGCAGGGAAATTACGGTTATGGCCATGCAAAACAGGCCTTATTTGAGCTTATTATAGACCAGTTTGGGGATGCTCGTGAAAAGTTCAACTACTACATGAGCAACCTTAATGAAATTGATGAGGCGCTTGCGCTAGGAGCCAAAAAAGCAGAAAAAACTGCCAATGAGGTTCTTGGGCGTGTACGGTCTAAAATAGGGTATTAACGTACGTTTTTACTTTTCAATGGCCAATAACTCCATATCAAATACTAATACCGAAAAGGCTGGAATTAAACCTCCTCCTACTTCTCTTTCACCGTATGCTAAATCATAAGGAATAGCTACTTTCCACTTAGACCCAACAGCCATTAACTGTAAAGCCTCTTGCCATCCTTTAATGACACCTGTAACTCCAAAAACCGCAGGTTCTCCACGATCTACAGAACTGTCAAAAACAGTACCGTCTATCAGCATCCCAGAATAATGA
>CAZWVO010000083.1:0-7243 GCA_964637535.1 uncultured Flavobacteriaceae bacterium | reverse complement strand
AAATAATCGGAAATAAGCATTCGTATTTCAAGTTAATAATTGTACATTTGCACCCCGTTTATAGGGATTGATATGTTTAAAATTAAAAAATAATAGCGTGGATACATTAAGTTACAAGACTGTTTCGGCCAATAAGGCAACTGTTGATAAGCAATGGTTATTGGTTGATGCTGAAGGGGAAACATTGGGTCGTCTTGCTTCCAAAGTAGCAAAGTTGTTAAGAGGAAAGCACAAACCTAATTTTACACCGCATGTAGATTGTGGAGACAATGTAGTAATTATAAACGCTGAAAAAATTACCCTAAGTGGAAACAAATGGGAAGATAAAACATATCAGCGCTACACGGGTTATCCTGGAGGACAACGCGAGCTATCTGCAAAAACCTTGTTAGAAAAAAATCCAGCTCGTATTGTAGAAAAGGCGGTAAAAGGAATGCTTCCTAAAAACAGATTAGGCGCGGAGTTGTTTCGCAACTTAAACGTATACGTAGGAGCAGGACACAAACAAGAAGCTCAAAAACCAACAGCAATCAACTTAAAGGATCTTAAGTAATGGATACAATACACAAAATTGGGAGAAGAAAAACCGCTGTTGCTCGTCTTTACCTTACTGAAGGAAAAGGAAAGATAACAGTAAATAAAAAAGATTTAGCAGATTATTTCACAACTGCTACCCTACAATATAAAGTAAAGCAACCTTTTACCCTTACCGGTACTGAAGATAGCTACGATGTAAATGTAAATGTGTACGGTGGTGGTATTACTGGACAAGCAGAGGCCATACGTCTTGCGCTTTCTAGAGCTATGTGTGAAATAGATGAGGAAAATAGAACTGTTTTAAAACCAGAAGGCTTACTTACCAGAGATCCAAGAATGGTAGAGCGTAAGAAATTTGGTCAGAAAAAAGCACGTAAGAAATTCCAGTTCTCTAAACGTTAATACACTATTGAATTCGATAGCTACCGTAAGGGCAGCTATCGAATTTCATACAACTATAATTTAAATAAATACTGAAACGAATTCAGTATAACATTAAGTTCCTTGAAATCCCTTGTCATAGGGAAATTAAATTATCTTCTTCTCAGCCGTATGGTGGTGAAGCAGGTATCCGGGAGACCCTAAGTTATTTTAGGGCACCGTTAGTTTAGCATCTAAATGGTAGTAAGCTTGTACCTTAACACGTACATAATGAAACTGCCATTGCTAATTCAAAAGAACGTAAACTAAATATTAAAAATGGCAGAAAAAATTGAAGTAAAAGAATTATTAGAGGCTGGCGTACACTTTGGCCACCTTACAAGAAAATGGAATCCCAACATGGCTCCTTACATCTACATGGAGCGTAACGGCATTCACGTAATCAACCTTTACAAAACAGTTGCAAAAATAGAAGAGGCTAATGAAGCCCTTAAAAAGATTGCAGCTTCTGGTAGAAAAATACTTTTTGTAGCTACTAAAAAACAAGCAAAAGATATTGTTGCAGAAAAGGTATCTAACGTAAACATGCCCTACATCACGGAAAGATGGCCAGGAGGTATGTTAACTAACTTTGTTACCATTCGTAAAGCAGTAAAAAAGATGGCTGCTATTGACAGAATGAAAAAAGATGGTACGTTTAACACCCTTTCTAAGAAAGAGCGTTTACAAGTAGATCGTTTAAGAGCTAAGTTAGAAAAGAACCTTGGTTCAATTTCTGAAATGACGCGTTTACCTGGAGCATTATTTGTGGTAGACACCATGCGCGAGCACATTGCCGTTAAAGAGGCTCAGAAACTAAATATCCCCATTTTTGCAATGGTAGATACCAATTGTGATCCTAGACCTATAGATTTTGTAATTCCTTCTAACGATGATGCTTCAAAATCTATTGAAGCTGTTTTAACTCAGGTAACCTCTGCCGTAGCCGAAGGCTTAGCAGAACGTAAATCTGAAAAGCAAGGTGCTAAAGAAGGGAAAGAAGAAGCAAAAGCAGCTCCCGCTGTAGAAGCAAAACCAGAACCTGTTGCTGAAACAGCGCCTGCCGTAGAAACAAAACCGGAACCCGTTGTTGAAACTGCCCCTGAAGTAGTAGCTGTGGTAGAAGAAGCTCCAAAAAAAGCAAAGAAGACGGATAAGCCAGATGACTTAACTAAGGTAGAAGGTATTGGACCAAAAGCGGCAGAAGCTTTGGTAAATTCTGGAATAGACACCTTTGCTAAGCTTGCTGATAGTGAACCAGAAAAAATTAAAGAAATTCTAACAACTGCAAGTTCTAGGATGTCTCATTTAGATCCAGGTTCCTGGCCTAAGCAGGCTAAAATGGCTGCTGAAGGTAAGTGGGATGAGCTAAAAGTATGGCAAGACAACACTAAAGGAGGAGTAGAGTAAACTTTTCCTATTCGTAATAACTAAATATTAATTTAACATAGACCTGAACTAAAGTACCAAGGTGCAACGTGTAGTTTGGGAACATCTTAAAACTTAAAAATATCATGGTAAAAATTACCGCCGCAGAAGTAAATAAATTAAGAAAAGCTACCGGAGCTGGAATGATGGATTGTAAAAATGCATTGGTAGAAGCCGAGGGAGATTTTGATAAAGCAATTGAAGTACTTCGTAAAAAAGGGCAAAAAGTAGCTGCTAAAAGAGCCGATAGAGATTCGTCTGAAGGTGCTGCTGTTGCAAAAGTGAATGCCGACAATACGGTTGGTGTTGCAATTGTCTTAGGTTGTGAAACTGATTTTGTTGGAAAAAATGAAAACTTTTTAGCCTTAGCCAATCAGCTTGGTGAAATTGCCTTAAACTATAACAGCAAAGAAGAATTCTTAGCTGCAGATTTTGGTGGAATTACAGTACAAGATAAACTTACAGAGCAAACCGGTGTTATTGGTGAGAAGTTAGAAATTAATGCTTTTGAAAAACTAGAAGCTTCATACGTAGGTTCGTATGTACATATCAATAAGATTGCTGCTTTAGTTGGTTTATCTGCCAAAGTAGATACTGCTGAGGTTCTTGCAAAAGACGTCTCTATGCAGGTAGCATCTATGGGAGCAACTACGCTTTCTTATAAGGACTTTGACCCTGCATATGTAGCTGCAGAAACAGAGGCTCGCATTGCGGTTATTGAAAAAGATAATATAGAACTAGGACGTTTGGGTAAAACGCTTAAAAATGTACCACAATACATTTCTATGGCGCAATTAACAGATGACGTATTGGCCAAAGCAGAAGAAGATGCCAAGGCGCAATTGAAAGCTGAAGGAAAACCAGAACAAATCTGGGATAAAATTCTTCCTGGAAAAATGGAGCGTTTCATCTCGGACAATACCACGCTAGATCAGGAACAATGTTTGTTAGATCAAAATTTCATTAAAGATGAAAAAATCAATGTAGCAACCTATGTTTCTTCGCACGGAGATGTTGTTGTTGCAGATTTCAAACGTGTTTCTTTAGGATAATCTTCCTATAATAATACATAAAAAAACCGTCTAACTTATAAAAGTCAGGCGGTTTTTTATTTTACAGATTGCGCTCCGTTTTCTAAGGGTAGCGTTTACTTCGATTTAATTAAGATATCGCCATTAAAGGTTTTAAAAAGCATCTCTGGCCCACCTCCATTTATTTTACCGTATAACCACTGTTCTATTTTCACCTTATAGGTATTTGATGAATTATTAGTTTCTACTTTTGCTTTACGTTTATCCATTTCCATGTCAAAATCGGAATAAATATCCCCCATATCTGACTTAAATTTCACATTTGCTTTAAGGGTGCTAGGAAAAGCAATTTCCAAATCTCCATTAAGGCTACTAAACGCCATAGGAGCATCTTTTGTTACGGATTTAAAATCTACAATAACATCGCCGTTAACCGTATCAACAGAAGCAGAACCACTTACATCAGTTAAGGCAATACCTCCATTAACATTACTGATTTCAAATTCTCCATTTACCCCTTTGGCTTTAATATCACCGCCATTTACGGTACTCAATTTTAAATCAAAATTTTGTGGGACTTTTATGACTAAATGGATCTGCTTATTAACATTTTTACTTGTTACGCGCACCACATTATTCTTCTCTTCTGCCGCAACGGCAGTAGACGTACCATCTATTCGTTTTAAACCCTTCTTTTCCTTGTTATCGATGTAATTATTCCTATCTCCATCAAAAATGGCTCCTACAGCTACTTCTTTACCTTCGTAACCCGTTACCGTAATTGATCCTGTCACCAGACCAACTATTAACTTCCCTGGACTTCCAGAATCGCTCAATGGAACTATAAATAAATCTTCAGGAGTATCTTCTTGAGCATATGCCCCTATAGTACCTACCAGAATAGCGAACAAGATAATTTGTTTTATATGTTTCATAGTACAGTACGTTAAATCTTATTAATTAACACATTCCCGTTTAGTGTTTCAAAACTATGATCTAATGCTCCAGAGCCAATTTGAACAACGGGCTTTGCTTCATATTTAAACTTCGCATTTTTTCCATTAGATCTGCTCGTCTTTGCAAACTGTTTGGCAATATCAAAATCGGTATAGAATTCTCTATTCATACTTTTAAAAGCAATTTCGGCAGATAAGTCTCGTTGAAATTTTACATTAATATCTCCGTTTAACGCGTAATACCTACTTGGCGCCTTAGGGTTACTTATATAAGAGATGTTTACTTCGCCATTTATTGCATTCACCTCGGTCTGCCCACTTATGTTATTTAGTGTAATATGGCCGTTAATGTTTCCTGCCTTAACAAATTCACCCCGCATATTATTTATTACAATGTCGCCATGATTCACTGTAGCAACCTCAACCTTACTATTCTGCGGCACCTTTACCGTAAAATTAAGTCTATAATCATACCCGCTATCTGCATAATTATTGCAATTTACGGTGTTTAAACTCCCGTTTTTAAAGACAAGGTTGGGTGCATCTGGATAGACGGTGATGTTACCTGCATTTCGTTCTACTTTTATCCCTACTTCTTTTTTACCCAACGCTAGCTTTTCATCGCTGCGTGAGGTAACGATCTTTTCAACAGCAAGCTTCACCGTATTGCCGCTATAGGCCTCTACAGTGATACTACCACTAATATTTTGAAGTATAAATTCATTATCCGCTTTATTGGTAAAAGCTATTTCTTTTTCAATAGTTTCCGTAAACTCTTTTTTCTGGGCATTTAGGCTTTGAACGCTTATCGCTATTAGTCCTACCATAAATACCATACTACATTTTATTGTTTTTACTTGTTTCATTTTGATTCTTATTTGGTCTTCCGTAGCCCGGGAGACTGTTCGTAATTTGATGAGATCCTGCACGTGTTTCAGGATACTTTGATTGATGTATATATACGAGATAATTATATAATTGATTGAATGGAACGTTCTATTTGCTTTGCTACAGTGGAATCTAATTCTTTAGATCGCATTAATTTCCTAAAAGGTTCTATTGATGTTTTTTCTTGCAAGGCAACCATTAAGTTAGCCAAAGTAACCTGCAAAATGGGAGATTCTTGCTTCACAATTGCTTGTACCAAACCTTCCCTAACCATTGGATCATTGGCATACTGCGTAAGACTTTCTATAGCTGCCAAACGGACATTTACGTTGGGATCATTATTAAGTGTCTTTAACAACGCCTTAATGACCTTCTCGTCTACATTTACAATTTTACCTGCCTCACTGATTCCTTCTAGGCGTTGGTTAGCGGAGGGTTGATCTAATAGCGTTAAGACTAGATTTTCTTGAACTACCTCTTCCTCACTTTTAGCATCTCTTTTAACGATCTCCGTTGTTTTTATGTCATTGCCAGAATTATTCGTGTTTAAGAAATATCCAGCGGTAAGTCCAATGGCTAAAATTACTATTCCAAACGCCAGTTTGGATTGATGAAATCCAAACAGTATTGAACCAAAATCATCCTTTAGCTTTTGCACCCAACTCCTACGACTATCTTTTTCTTGCGCTTGGCCCAACATATGGTAAAATTTTTCATCCATTTCCACAGATGGCTCCGGAATGTTTTTTTCGTTCAATTGCTGCCATGTCTCCTGCAAGGCATCAAACGCTTGTTGATACTCCAGATTATTCCTTAGGAAAACATCTAATTTTTGTTTTTCATCGGTATCTAATCTATCCGATAAATAATCCATAACCCATAATTCAAACTTAGCCGTATCCATAATTTATTTATCTTCTAATTGTAAAAAAATTGCTCTTAAATCTTTCAATGCCCTATGTGTTTTGACCTTTGCAGCTCCTTCCGTACATCCTAAAATCTCTCCGATTTCACTAAATTTCAACTCTTTAAACTTACTTAACACTAGAACCTCTCTTTTTTCTTGGGGTAAACGGTTCATTGCACGCTGCATCGTATTCATAGTCTCCTTTCGTGCTATTGCATCAGCAATATCGTTACCATCCTTTAGTTTGTACTCCACCTCTGTTAGCTCTGTTAGCGCGTTGTTGTGCTTGTTTTTTTTAAAATGGTCATGACTTACATTCCGGGCTGTTCTAAAAATCCAAGCCGCAAAAGAACCTTTTCCTGTAAATGTATGTTTGTACTTTAAAATGCGCACAAACACATTTTGCACTAGATCTTCACTTAAAGCAGCATTACCATTCATATTATAGAAAAAACCAAATAAGCGTTTTTTATATCGCTCATATAAAAGCCCTAGTTTATCTAAGTCTCCAGATTTTACTTTAAGCATTAACGCGTTATCGGTCAGTGATTGCATTCTTGTTTTCAGTTGTTCAAAAGGATAAACCGCAACTTTTTAAAAAGGTTACAGAAAAATCTATTTTTTTTAAGGTAGCATTTTTCCATTACAAGGAGTATTCCCAAAGATGTAGGGATATCGTGTTAATTAAAAAACCGCCTGACTTATAAAGTTAGGCGGTTTTTTTTTAGTTTCATTTAGCACTATTTTCCTTTCGTCCAAATTTCTCGTAAACTCGTTTGCGTTTCCCCAGCATCTTCTTTAGGAATAATGGTAGTTACCTGTAACATTGGGGTTCCTACTGCTCCTTTATAAGTAAGCTCTTCATCGCCACGTTGCACCACCATAGTAATCTCTTTCTCTGGAGACCATCCAAAACTAGCTCCAATAATAGGCCGTATCGCCTCTAAATTTACAGCAGTACCATCAATACTTTTAATAATGTCTCCTCCTTGTACACCTAAGTTTGTAAAAAAACTATTTAGTGTAATTCCTTTTCTAACGAAAATGGCATTCCCATTTTCTTGATCTACGTCAAT
>CAZWVO010000082.1:0-7310 GCA_964637535.1 uncultured Flavobacteriaceae bacterium | reverse complement strand
CTTCTATATAGCACACCAGCATATCATCATCGTATTTCTTACCTAAGTAGGTATAGTTGGCATATTCTCCATTGATCTCTAAAGCAAATTTTGCTTTAAAATACTTTTCAATATAGGCAGTAGCATCCTTGGATTCTTGCTCTGTAGCCAGCCCAGTTTTAATACCATAGCGTTCTTCTAACACCTGCTCCATGTCATCTATAAAAATTCTAGACGTAATCTGTAGCGCTTGGTCCTTTTCCGAATAGTTAATGTTAGTTACACTTACATAAAACTTATGCATACTGGTAAACGCAAACAAGGGTATTACCAGCAGAATTAGTATTTTTTTCAAAGGTTTCATAAACTTTATTTTGCATTCAAATGTAAGCAATACTTATGCCAAAAAATGTTAATCTAAAGTATTGTTTTTGCGGTATATAACGCTCTTTTGCCTTATGAATGTCCATAGTTTTATTTTATCATTACTCCCAACAAGTTTTTCATAACTAGGGTCTACAGCACAGAAACTCATAAAATCCTCAATATTTGTTTTGGGGATTTTTAATTGATGTACAAAGAGTGTGTCTGAATAAAAGCCTATAATTTCTTGTAATTCAATATACGCCTTATCCCGTTCTACTCTTTCCTTAAGCATTTTTGTTTTACCGCTAAGTCGGGTTAGAATTTTATTCACGTTTATGGTAAAACCTATCCCATAGTAGTATACAAACTTACCATGATCGGCATCGTGCAACATGCGTTCACTCTGTAAAATAGGTTTTACTCCGGCATTAGGAAGTCCTACGGTAACGGCATTTATTACCTGTTCCGTTTTTAAGGATGCTAGATCCGTTGCAAGTTCTCCAGACAAATTATAAGGCGTTAACACCACTTCATCTAAGGCATTTAAAACCTCATCCATAGGTATCAGCACCAACTTGCTTGTTAGTAGTTCTGCAGTAACCACCAATTGTTTGGGTTTAAACTGTACCGCAGTAAAAACAAGGGTATCGTTTACCTTGGCAGAAATTTCAAAATACCCTTTTGCATTAGTAATTGTTGTCTTCTGAAGCGAGGTGTTTTGTACATGTACCCCCGTTACATCTGCAGTATTATGCGTTATTTTTCCTTTTATTTTTTGTCCAAATACGCTTAAACTACTGCACAAAATGAGCATAAGAATAACACAAGCTTGCCTAGCTAGCATAAAATATCTTTAAGGTTTAATCCAAGTTGTTGTTGGCTCTATAGACCACACTTTTTTTTCTAAGAAACTCCCATATTTTAAGCTGATCCTTAGATTTAACCGTAGCTTCAAAGGTAGTATCCACCTCGCAGAAATACATAAAATCGTCTAATTTGTCTTTGGGGATTTTTAAGCTAACCAGATAGGTAGAATCTGCATATGTACGCTGTACTTCTTGACTTAAGAGGTATTTTTTATCTCTAGCCACACGTTCTTTAAGCATTTTTGTACGACCCGTAATGGCATTAATTATGGGAGCAATGGGTACTGCGGTAAGCGTACCTACAGTAAAAGGCCCAAAAGAAGCCTCTCTAAGCATACGTTCACTTTGAATTAGCTTCTTTTTACCTGCATTAGGCAAACCAAGGGTTGAAGCACTTACTACCGGATCTGTCTTTAATCCTTTAATGTCACTTCCTAGTTTTCCAGATAGGTCATAAGGAGTAACTACAACCTCATCCAATTCATTTACTACTTCTTCCATAGCAATTGTAATGGCTGCAGAATCTAACATGGCTTCAGAAACTACTATTTTTTTGTTTTTAAACTGTACTGCAGAAATAACAATAGTATCATTTACACTGGCTGTTATAGAGAAAAACCCTTGATTATTGGTAATCACCGCTTTTTGCCTAGTGGTATTCAGAACGTGAACACCAACTACCTCTTTGGTTTCACTAGTAATCTTGCCCTCTAATTTATAAGTAATTAAGGATTGCCCATAAAAGTTGGCCATTCCAAAAAGAAATGAAATACAAAAAAGTTTAATTTTTAGCATTCAAAAGCTCTAAATAGGATTTACTATGTGTAACTAAAACATCTATTAATTCAAATTCATTACCCTTTTTTAAAAGGGCTTGCGGGGGCATTTTACTATCACAATAGTAAAGGAAATCATCTATCTTATCTTGAGGTAAATTTAGATCTACTACAAAAAATTCATCATCATATACCTGGCGTAAAGCCTCGCTTACTTGCAATGGATCTGCCTCCTTATCTCTAGTTTTTTTAGATTTTGTTAATGCTTTAAAAATATTTACAAAATTAATCCCATCTCGCATACCCTTAACTTGCTGAGATTCGGCAATATTCACCACTTCCGATGAACGGTCTTGTTCGTATTCATATTCTTTAAATTCCTCTTCCTTAACTTCTAAAAATTTCTTCTGGTTTTCTGGAGAAACGACTACTTCATCTAATTCGGTTACCTTTTCTATAACCTCTACTACAAGGCGTTTGTTTTTTAAAATTTCTGCAGTAATTATAACCACCTCTAGTTCATAGTTAACCGCTGTAAATGCCAACTGATCACCTTCTTTTACGCGTATACTAAACTGTCCAGTAGCATTAGTTACTGTAGCCGTTTCCGCAGTGGTATTAATCACATTTTCATTAGGTACATTTACATTTCTATACAGTACTTGCCCTCTTAGTAATTGGCGGTCATCTTCCTGAGCCAAGGCCGAAAAAGTGCATAATAATACTAAAATAAGGGGTATCAGTTTCTTCATGGTTGATTTTTTACGATGATACTGCCCAACTGCACTATCAATCCCATGCAATTTGGCATAAAAAAAATAAAACCCCTTTAAACTTTTGTTAATTTGTACCACAAAATTTAAATCAGTTATCTTGAAAAAACTAATTCTTGCTAGTACCTCTACATTGCATGGAGAAACGTATTTAAACTATCTTTTAACGCCGCTAGTTTCCTTTTTCGACACGGTAAAAACCATCACTTTTATAGCCTATGCTAGACCTGGAGGAATTTCATATCAGCAATACACAACTTCCGTACAAAAGGCTTTTGAACAAATAGAAAAAGAAGTGATTGGCTTACACACCTATGAGGATGCCGTACAGGGTATACAGGAGGCCGAAGCCATTTTTACTGGAGGCGGAAATACTTTTTTATTGGTAGATCAACTTTATCAACAGCAGCTTATATCGCCTTTAAGAGACCGAATTTTGGCAGGGACACCCTATTTAGGTACCAGTGCGGGAAGCAATATTGCAGGACCTACTATGCAAACTACCAATGATATGCCCATTGTGTACCCCCCCAGCTTTACTACCTTAGGCCTTGTTAACTTCAATATTAATGCACATTACTTAGATCCCGACCCCAAAAGCACTCACAATGGGGAAACACGAGAAACTAGGATACGAGAGTTCCACCAATATAATACTACTCCGGTTGTTGGTTTGCGAGAAGGAAGCTACATCCATATAACAGAAAACACTACAGTGCTTAAAGGAAAGCATAGTGCCCGTATTTTTGAACAAGGAAAATCGCCTTACGAATCACATAAATTATATTTTTAAAGCACTTTAACGTATATTGCCATGCTACACCTTTGTTACAAAAGGTGCAGACGTGTTTCGTAACATGAAATGCGCCTATTTTGATATTAAAATTGCTTAGAACACAATGAAACAAGTCCCAATGCTTCTAAAATATTTTCTTTTTTTACTTGCGCTAGCTTTTACCCTTACAAGTTACGGGCAGATAAAAATTGGAGATAATCCACAAAATATTGATGGCGCTTCTGTCTTAGAATTGGAAAGTGAGTCGCGCGTATTGGTCATTACAAGAATTACTACAGACCAGATGAATGCTATTACACCTAGGGAGGGTGCAATTATCTATAATACAGACACCCAATGTTTACATTATTTTGATGGAACTGCTTGGATTAATGTATGTGATGCCTTTGGTAGCGACTTTACCTTTACCACAGATCCTATTGTAAATACCAATGAGACTATCGCTATTACAAGAACTGGAGACGTATATAATTTTGAAGTGACCAATATAAGAAGTCAGAATATTGTTGACTTTAGTATCAATGGGGTAGATCTTCAGGAGAATTCAATTACTGATGATAAACTAGCACCAGACTCGGTAGGGAGTGAAGAGTTACAAGATAATACGGTAACCGATTTAGAAATTGATTATGCTGAGGTTACGTTAAGCGATTTTACCAACGATGCCAATTATCTAACAGCTGCAAATATTATTAGCGGAGATCCTGGGAACGACATTATTTTTGGTTCCGATACTGCCGCCTTCTATGATGATGAACCGTTACAGCAACTTATTACCAACAACAATATCCTCATTTCGCAAATTTCTAATGATATTTTAGCCAATACTAATGCCATTGCCGCAGGGGTATTAAGTGATAACACTACTCTTCAAGGCGCTGGAATTACAGGGAATGAACTCCGGATTAGAGATAATGGAGTGGCTACTGTACAAATTGCTAATGAAGCCGTTACTCCTGAAAAAATAGCTCCCGGACTAGCAGATCAAATATTGCGCACAGACCCTAGTGGTACTTTTGTAAGCTGGGTAGATCCTGAAACAGGTGGTGGCACCTCCCTTTCCGCAGATAATGTTACCCTAGAGACCACTGGTGAAGCTAATAACATCTTACAGATTAGAGATGCAGGGGTGAGCACAACTAAAATTGCTCCCGGGGGTAACAATGAGTTCCTAAGTACAGATGCTACAGGAACTGTAGCTTGGGCTCCTAAAACGAGTACTGATGCCGATAACGATATTAGCATAGGAACAGATGGAGGGGTTTTCTTTGAGAATCCCGTAAAAGCAATAGGAAAGGTAACAGGAGCTGGAAACCTCCTAAAAGCTACACCTGGTGTTAGTGTAGTACGTACTGCTACTGGCACCTACGATGTTAGCTTTGCTACTCCCATGCCAGATGCCAATTACATTATTCAGGTCAGCATTCTAAATGCAGCGGTCAATGCCAACACCATTAAGGTAAACGCGCAAACTGCAAATGGTTTTTCGGTATATATTTTTAATCATAATAATAACCTTGTTAACCGACTTTGGTATTTTACTATTCTAGATTTATAGATGAGACGTTTAGTTTACTTAGGGGCAATCTTACTGTTGGCAATGCAGCTGCTTAAGGCCCAGGAAACTGCCTTGTATAATGCTGGAAATATTAGAATTCACGAAGAAGGAAATATAGGATTTCATACCCATTTAATAAATGATAACGCCTTTGATACAAATGCTGGATTAGCTGGCTTTTATGGAACAGAATTGCTTAGCGTTTCAGGAGCGTTTATGCCTGTTTTTTTTGATACCGAAATAGCAAATGCAAATGATCTGGAGTTGCAAACCTCCTTGGGCGTAACGAACAATGCTAATTTTATTGCAGGAAATATAAATACGCTTAGAACACAGCCTAACGTTTTTCTAAACTTTTTTAGCGATGCATTTTATACTGGCACAACAGATGTTGCTAAGGTTAATGGATACGTAGCGGTAGAAAACGCACAAAATTTTACTTTTCCCACAGGCGATGCCTTTCAGTTTAGACCGCTAATTATAAACTCCGAGGATATCAATACAGTTTCGAGATGTGCATACTTTTTTGAGGATCCTAATGTTGCATCCTCATTTGACAACTCCTTTAATACAGATCTTAAATCTAACCTACTTGCCAACATTAGCACAACAGAGTTTTGGAAACTTGAAGGTAGTATTCCATCAACCATAAGCCTTAATTGGAATGATAGAAGTGCGCTAAGTGCTTTTACCGGTGATATCAATTCTATTGTTGTGGTTGGATGGAGTAAAACCGGAAGGCGGTGGCTATCCCTGGGAAAAACCAGTATTGGAGGGGATATCAGTAATGGTTTTATAAGCTCTGACACCTTTACTCCAGATAACTTTGAAGTGATTACTTTAGGTATAGAAGCAGTACCCACGGATGTACTTCTACTAGACAACTATCTTGTAACTCCAAATGGAGACGGTTTAAATGATGTTTTAATTATTCCTGAACTAGAACAGTCATCAGACAATAATGTTCAAATCTATGATCGGTTTGGGTTAAAAGTATTTGAACAAGAAAATTACACCAATCAATTTAATGGTATTCCTAACGTAGATAACCTTGTTGTGGACAAAGAAAAAGGACTCCCTGGCGGAGTCTACTTCTATGTAATTCGATTAAATGACCTTCAACTTAATTATCAAGGGTTTCTATATTTAACGCGCTAATCTAAGAAAGCGAAGTGCATTTCTGCAAATCATTGTAAAACCAGTTCCTATATACGTTTTGCGCAAAATTTTAGCACAATCCGTTTTACTCATTTTTTGAGTGTCTTGTTCACATCATATCTGTCTTGATTGACATCTTTTTCTTACGTGTTGACAACATTTATTTCAATACACCTCATAAGAAGGGTAATTTGTCCTTGTAATAATCAACTTCTTTAAGAATGAAACAGATCCTTATCACAACAATTCTGTTATTTGCTTTCGGTGCCTATGGTCAAGTTAAAATAGGTGACAATATAAATACCATAGATGCAGCTTCCCTTTTAGAACTGGAAAGCGCATCAAAAGTATTTGTAGTAAGTAGAGTAACAACCCCCCAGATGAATGCCATAACTCCACTTAATGGAGCATTAGTTTATAATATAGATGACGACTGTCTGTTTCAATTCAATAATGGAAGTTGGAGCAGTTTATGCGTCAATGTTTCTGCAGGAGAAACGGTTACTGCTATCATAGATAATGGCGATGGAAGCTTTACCTATACCAATGAATCTGGTACTGCCGTAAATATCTTAAAATCGAGTTTAATTGATAATGGAGATGGTACATACTCCTTTTCTAATGGAGGAACTCCTATTGTCTTAGTGGACACCAATGCGATCTCTAACCCATACAATAACAGTACTTCTGGACTTACCGCTACAAATGTGCAAGATGCAATAGATGAGTTAAATTCGGCCATTACAGCAGCTAACACGGCTGATATGGATATGGATCCTACCAATGAACTTACTGATTTAAGCATTACTGGTAATGTACTTAGCTTAACCAACCCCGCTACAGGTGGAAATAGTATTACACTGCCTTCCGCAGATGGAACTGAAACCCTAGTTACTGCAGGAACCGATATTAGTGTTACCGGAGATGGTTCTGCCGCTACACCCTATGTTATTGCCAATACCTTTACGGAAGTAGATGGCGATATTACTAACGAAATACAAACCATAACCTCTGCCGATGGCTCTGTGAATCTTACCC
>CAZWVO010000081.1:0-7359 GCA_964637535.1 uncultured Flavobacteriaceae bacterium | reverse complement strand
ATATAACGCAATTTTAATAAAAAGGCGAAATACGGGGCTTCCCCAGTACAATTAGAAGTACTTCAGAGTTATAATACATGTACTTAAAATAAGGGGTTTCAAAAGCGAAGTATAAATAATCCATATGGTGTTAGCACTGCGAATAGGATTACCTATCAAAAAGTTAATCTTAGGGGTATTATGCTTCTTGTGTACAGCTACCTCATACGGACAAGGGGTATCGGTACCAAAAACAGAATTTACTTGGTAGATAAGCGTAATTAGTACAGATATACTTGAAATATAGTTTAGTTTTAAGTTACATTAGGAAGCTAGTTCAGAAAAGTACTAACTTGTAGTTTTTATAGGAGTGTTAGCTCAGTTGGTTTAGAGCACCGCCTTGACAGGGCGGGGGTCATTGGTTCGAATCCAATACACTCCACATCTCCAAAATTAATTGGAAAGTCACTTCTTTTTGTATTCCGAAAAGCATAAAGCTGGCTTCTTAGCTTTAAGAGTACAAAAAGAAATACCACCAAGCTTGGTGGTCAAAGAATTTTGGAATGTGCATTTCACTCCATACGGATCACCGAGTGTAACGAGGTAATCCAATACACTCCACATCTCCAAAATTAATTGGAAAGTCACTTCTTTTTGTATGCTTAGAAATTAGAGTATTTCCAGGAGACGCTCTAATGCCATTCCTCTAGATCCCTTAATAAGTATAGTGCTCTTTGGAGGGTTATGTGTCTTAAGATGAGCTGCAAGAGTTTCATAGTTGGCAAAGGTTGCTAAGCTTGTAGTGGTGTTATTAAAATTAACACCAACAAGGTAGGCAGTGTCAAAAGCCATACTGTTTACAAGATCTGCTATCTCCTGATGTTCTTGAGCAGCAGTATCCCCTAATTCAAACATATCTCCTAAAAAAACAGTTTTTGAGACTCCAGACATGGCCTTAAAATTTTCTAGCGCAGCCTTCATACTACTAGGGTTTGCGTTGTAAGCGTCTAAAATGATTTGATTTCCATGCTGTTCTATGAGTTGAGAACGATTGTTTTCTGGAATGTAGTTGGCAATAGCATTAGCAATAGCTTCAAGAGAAACATTAAAGTACTTTCCTATTAAGACGGCAGCGCAACAATTGGTAAAATTGTATTTGCCAATAAGTTGAGAATTAATTTTGGTGTCTTCTACACCTAATTGTACAAAGGGGTCAGCACTTAGAAATTGAATGGGATAGTACTTTTGCTGGTGTGTACTGTATCCAAACTTTTTAATATACTTGCTTAGCTTATCTTCTTGGATGGGATCATCCGCATTTAAAAAAATATACTTGTTATGTGTTGTTAAATAGTCATACAATTCACTTTTTCCTTCTATCACTCCTTCAGTACCACCAAAACCTTCTAGATGAGCTTTTCCAAAATTAGTAATGTAGCCAAAATCGGGTTGCGCTAACTCGCATAAAAAAGCAATCTCTTTTTTGTGATTGGCTCCCATTTCTACAATAGCAAACTCGGTACTGGGTTGTATAGTGAGTAGGGTGAGGGGTACGCCAATATGGTTGTTTAAATTTCCATAGGTAGCAATAGTCTTATATTTTTTAGAAAGTACGGCGTAGATCAGTTCTTTAGTGGTTGTTTTACCGTTACTTCCAGTTAGGGATATCACCCTTGCCTTGCAATAGTTTCTATGAAAAGTACCTAAAGATTGAAGGGCTTCTAAAACATCATCTACTAAAAGTGTTTTTTCAGAGGTATCATATGCCGCTTCGTCTACAACGGCATAAGCTGCGCCTTTTTTTAATGCTTCTTGGGCATACGTATTGCCATTAAAATTAGCTCCTTTAAGGGCAAAAAAGATACATCCTTCTTCAATTTTTCGGGTATCTGTACAGGCAATAGGAAAGGCTAAAAAATACTTGTGAAGTTCAGCTATATTCATAAAACCAAGATATAAAAAAAGCCCTTTGTTAAAAGGGCTTTTCTATGATAATTTTAAGGAAGATTTATTTTGCTTTCTTTCCTCTTACCGTTTTGTTCTTTGTTTTGGACTTAGAACCTACTCTAGACATGGCGCATCGGAATCCGATATAATCTGTAGCCATGTACTGTGGTAAATACCTACGTTGTGCAGGATCTAACCAGTATGCTCTATCTTTCCAGGAACCTCCTTTAAAGACTCTTACTTCATCATCAATAAGTGTAGTTCTACTATTAGACTTATCGTACTGGCGTACAATTTTACCTAAGGAATCACGCTCTACTTTATGTGTTGGAGAGTTATATACTCTTTTGTTATCATCAATTTCCTCATCATCACTAAAGCGATCGTAGAATCTAGAAGATCCTGGCTCTCCATCTCTGTATGCTCTGTTGTCACTAGAAGAGAAGTTTGTTCTTAAATACGTTTCTTGCTCATCTACAGGTACCATTGCAATTTCACCTGGAAGGTTTACAGCAACTATCTTACCATTAGGAAGTGTATCGTATACAATAGAGTCTCTTAATACATTCACCTTACCATCTTCTCCAATCATGGTTTTTGTATATATATTTCCTCTGTAGTAGTTAAAGTCACTAATTTCATCATCTACTATAGGTCTGTATACATCAGATACCCATTCGGCAACATTACCAGCCATATCGTATAATCCTAAGTCATTTGGCTTATAAGATTTAACTTCGGCAGTAATATCTGCACCGTCATCGGACCATCCTGCGATTCCACCGTAATCTCCTTTTCCTTGTTTAAAGTTAGCAAGTTGATCACCTCTACCAACACGTTGTCCGTTTCTGGTGTAATCTCCTTCCCAAGGATATTTCTTTCTACCTCTGTAGTTGTTATATTCTCTAGATCCTTGTAGGGCAGCCGCAGCATATTCCCACTCCGTTTCTGTTGGTAATCTGTATTCTGGTGATATTACACCACTGCTACGCTTAGCGTAAGTAGATACAGAATCTTTCTTTTTCTTTCCTTGTAAAGAATCTATTTGTCCGTTGTAAACAGATTCTGGTCTATTAAGATATGCCTCTGTACTAAAAGTACCTTCAGCTTCTCCATTAAGCGCTTTATATTTAGCATCTTTAGCAAGATATCCTTCACGCTCTAGCATAGATTCGTTTACACGGTCTGTACGCCATTCCGCAAATTGTACGGCTTGAACCCAATTAACACCTACTACAGGATACTCTGCGTAAGCAGGATGTCTTAAATAGTTGTTAGTCATGGTTTCGTTAAAACCTAAACGATTTCTCCATACTAATGTATCTGGTAAAGCACCACTATAAATATTGGCATACTTAGGGTTTTCCGGTGGATATACACTTTTTAAGTAATCTAAGTACTCCAAGTACATTACATTAGTAACCTCAGTCTCATCCATATAAAAGGACTGAACGTGCTGCGAAGTTGGGGTGTTGTTCCAATCGTGCATCACATCATCTTGTACTTTACCTTTTGTAAATGTACCTCCTTCAATAAAAACCAACCCAGGAGCAGTCTCTTGCTCTTTAAAGTCGGAGTTATACTGAAAACCACCCTCTTTGGCGTTAATCTTCCACCCCGTAGCTCGGGAAACGTTTTTAGAACTAGAAGCTTTCTTACAGCTTGTAACACCTACTGCTACTACTAAGGAAGAGAGTACAACTTTGATAAATTGTTTTTTCATAATTAGGACTTGAGTTCAAACTATAAACTGCCGGTTAAACAGCTTTAGATTCTTAATTTTAATTAGTTTATTGTATCACTTTCGGCATATAAAACGACGTTTTAATCATAATATTTCACAATCGTAAAAATATTTTTCAACAGTCGTCTTAAGTGCATGCGCTACTACCTACATAACGGAACAAAATGCGTTCTAGTATGACTGGGCTTTGCTTTTGAGAAATTTTAGGAAAAAAACATTCAACTATTGTTAAATAGGGTGGTTTTCAGTTTTTACTGGTACTTTTGTAAAATTTCGAAGGAATTTGCCAAAAAGTATACCTTATATACAAGATATTCGTAAAATAGGCGTTTTCATGTAATACAACCAATTAATTTGTACGATTCATATTAATATTCGATTTTTGATTCCAACTAATTTACGCAATGAAATGAAAAAATTATTTGCCCTGGCCGTATGCGCTATTATGACATGTAAGATGGCCGCACAGGATAATGAAAGAGTAATCACCACTGCCGTACCCTTCTTAACTATTGCCGCAGATGCGAGAGCTGCTGGTATGGGAGATATTGGTGTTGCTACTTCTTCTGACGCTTTCTCACAACAATGGAACCCAGCAAAGTTTGCATTTGCGGATAGAAAGGTTGGGATTGGGCTAAGTTATACCCCCTACCTAGAAAGTATTATTACAGATATCGCTTTATTAAACGCCAGTTTTTACAATAAAATTAGTGATCAGAGTGCTTTTGCAGTGAGTTTGCGCTTTTTTACCCTTGGGGAAATAGAATTGAGGCAATTTGCTAATGATCCAGGTACTATAGCTATGCCAAATGAACTTTCCTTAGATGGATCGTATGCGTTAAAATTAAGTGAAACGTTTTCGATGTCTGTAGGCGGTAGGTTTATTAGGTCTAACCTAAGAATACCTCAGGCCAATAATGCCGAAGATTCTCAAGCTGCTAGCTCTTTTGCTGTTGATGTTTCAGGTTTTTACCGTTCTAGAGAAATTGCTTATAACAGTTTTGATGGTAGATGGAGAGCTGGTTTTAATGTTTCTAATCTTGGAGGTAAACTACAATACGATGCCGGAGGGCAAGAAAACTTCTTACCTACCAATTTAGCTTTTGGATTAGGTTTCGATTTTATTATAGATCAGGATAATGTTATAGGACTTACCTCAGAATTTAATAAGTTGTTAGTCCCTACACCACAGGATCAAGATGGAGATGGTGACATTGATTCTGCGGATAATGATATTTACCAAGACACTAGTTTCCTGAGTGGAGTGTTTGAGTCGTTTGGTGATGCGCCAGGTGGTTTTGGAGAAGAATTAGAAGAATTTACATGGGCCTTAGGAGCAGAGTATTCATATCAAGAGTCGTTTATGCTTAGAACAGGTTACTTTAATGAAAGTGAACAAAAGGGGTCTCGAAAGTTTTTTACCCTTGGAGCTGGTTTTAAGTTTAAGGCTACCCAAATAGACCTCTCTTATCTTTTCTCTACCTCACAAGTGAGAAACCCACTGGAAAATACCTTGCGGTTTTCGCTTACCTTTAACTTGGGCGAAGAATTTTATAACGACTAGTTCGTATAGAAAGCATATAAATTATATAAGGAAAGCCTGCTAATCAGCAGGTTTTCTTTATTTTTACCAGTACACCATATAGTACTGCAAGAATGCGAAAGCAACAATTAACTACTGAGTTTCTAATATATAATGACCTTCATGAGCTTCCTGCAGAGGATAAAGTTTTAATGGAGGCTGCTATAGCTGCCAGAGGCAAGGCATATGCTCCCTATTCTAATTTTAATGTAGGCGCGGCTGTGTTAATGGAGAATAATGCTGTGGTGGTTGGGAATAATCAAGAAAATGCATCGTACCCCTCTGGACTTTGCGCTGAACGTGTTGCTGTTTTTCAGGCCGGAGCATTGTATCCCGGAGTAGGCATCCGTGCTATTGCCATAACGGCATCTTCTCAAAATTATACCGTTAAAGAACCAGCAGCCCCCTGCGGAAATTGTAGACAAGCTATTGTAGAATATGAGCAAAAGCAACAACAGCCTATTTCTATTTTATTTATGGGAGCCGAAGGAGAAGTTGTGAAGTGTACTGCTATAGCTTCGCTATTACCACTTGCCTTTGGGCGTTCTTTTCTAAAATAAAGTACTAAAAAATACAAGATACTTCACAAATCTGTTTTTTGATGTTTCACGCGTAAATCCAGTGCATATTTTTACTTTATATTTTAGGTTTAATGCGTATTTTTGTGACTTGTTTTGATGTAAAGCCAAAAAAGAAAAAGAGTTCATGGAAAAAATAACCAAAGAGACCTATATTAAGTGGTACGAAGACATGTTGTTCTGGAGAAAGTTTGAGGACAAACTTGCAGCGGTATATATTCAACACAAAGTAAGAGGTTTTCTCCATTTGTATAATGGACAAGAAGCAGTGCTTGCAGGTGCTTTGCATGCAATGGATTTAACCAAAGACAGGATGATTACAGCATACAGAAACCATGTGCAACCCATTGGTATGGGTGTAGATCCTAAAAAGGTGATGGCAGAATTGTATGGAAAGGTTACCGGTACCTCCAAGGGTATGGGAGGATCTATGCATATTTTTTCTAAGGAGCATCGTTTTTATGGAGGCCATGGTATTGTAGGAGGACAGATTCCACTAGGTGCTGGTTTGGCTTTTGGAGATAAGTATTTTAAACGAGATGCAGTTACCCTATGCTATATGGGAGATGGTGCTGTGCGACAGGGTTCGTTACACGAAACCTTTAACCTGGCCATGTTATGGCAATTACCTGTGGTTTTTGTTTGTGAAAACAATGGCTATGCCATGGGAACCTCTGTTGCAAGAACTTCGTATTCTACGGAGATTTGGAAATTAGGTCTTGGATATGAAATGCCATGTGGTCCGGTAGATGGAATGGATCCTGTAACCGTAGCCCAAGAAATGAGCAAAGCCATTGAACGTGCTAGAAGCGGAGGAGGGCCTACTTTTCTTGAGATGAAGACCTATAGGTATAGAGGGCACTCTATGTCCGATGCGCAGCATTATAGAACCAAGGAAGAAGTAGAAGAGTATAAAAAAATAGATCCTATAACTAAGGTTAAAGAAATAATTTTAGAGAAGGAATATGCTACGGAAGAAGCATTGAAAGAAATAGATAAAAGCGTTAAGAGTAAAGTTGCTGAGTGCGAAAAATTTGCCGAAGAGTCAGACTATCCGCCAATACAACAACTTTATGATACGGTTTACGAACAAGAAAATTATCCGTTTTTAGAACACAAATTATAGGGATATGGCAGAAGTAATAAATATGCCCCGCCTAAGCGATACTATGGAAGAAGGTACGGTGGCTAAATGGTTAAAACAGGTTGGAGATGTTGTAGAGGAAGGAGATATTCTTGCAGAGATAGAAACTGATAAGGCTACTATGGAATTTGAATCCTTCTATGAAGGAACCCTACTGCATATTGGGATCCCTGAAGGAGAAGGTGCGCCCGTAGATACCTTATTAGCTATAATTGGAGAAAATGGAGAAGACATTTCAGCACTGCTTAACGGAGCCGGAGCAGCCGCACCGGTGGAGGAAGCTCCTGAAGTAGCGCAAGAAGTCGGAGTACAGGAAGAAACTGCTGCTGAAGAGGTACCTGCAACAACTGCGGTTGCGATTCCGGAAGATGTAGAGGTAATTAAA
>CAZWVO010000080.1:0-7381 GCA_964637535.1 uncultured Flavobacteriaceae bacterium | reverse complement strand
GATAAAATTAAAAACACGCTAAATTATTTAGCAGAAAACCTTGATCAGGCTACCTTTTCACCTATTCGAGTAGGATGGCAATTTGATTACGGTTTCAAAGATGGTTGGTTATTAAACAAATATGAATATGTACGTTCTTTACGTACGTATAAGGAGTTTCAGGCAATGTTAGATTATCCCATATATGTATCTGGGCCTCATACCGCTGATGAACTTAATCTTAATTCTAAGTATTCGTTTGGTCATTACAACCCAAAATTTGTTTCTCAGTTACACAAAAGTGCTTTGTTTATGCTAAGCGATAAAGAATTCATTGCCAATACAAAACCGTTACTTGAAACCTATGGCATACTCGATTTTTTAAAAAAGCATAAAAGTATGTATGAAATCACTCAAAAATACCCTGATGAATTTAATACCATTAAACTGAGTTTTGTAAAGGGAATAGAAGATGAAACCTGGCCAGAAGGTGAATATAGAGCGATGGTTCCACCCTCATTGGACGATAGTTACTATTGGAACTGGAGTGAGACCAGTTATCATTTTTGGGTTCGTCGTGATATAGACAAAACAAAAGACATATGGATTGGACTCATTACTGATGTGTTAAACGCTTATGGCAGCTAAAATGCAATTTGTTTCTCCTTAAAAAAAAGCGCGTATCTTGTATAGGGCTTCAAATCAGATGGTTGGCATAACACAATTTTTAACTGCACATTATTGTGAAAAAGACACCTGACAAGGTATCTTATGAAAAGTAGTAGTCGGGTGCACTACAGTTTAACTAAACGATTAATTATGTATACATATGAGTTTGTAAAAATTCCGATGAAGCAAGGATTTTTGAAATCAAGACCAAGTAAAGATCATAGAGCAATTATAAGGTCTTATGCAGAAAAAGGATGGCGATTTAAACAGGTTTTTGCGCCAGCAATGAGTGGTTATGGGTCGGCAAGCTATTTCGAGTTAATTTTTGAAAAGGAAATTTAAACCAGAGTTCAAATAAAACAATACCTATACTAATGTCAATTCTAAATCTTTTCAGAAAAACGCCAAAAGGCCCAAAATTAAGCGTTCGCGTATGGATCAATCTGGCTGCAAAAGAAAAGGCTTGTATCAAAATGGCTCAGGAGGAAAAAACACTTCTTTTTATTGCCTGGTCAAAAGTTACTAGCAAACACTTTCAAGAAATATTCAAACAACGCAACATAAACAACGAAGTAGTAGCAGCTAGCGATGTTCTTCCGTTTAGAATGACGGGAAGAAAATTTGTGCTTATCGAACGGCATTATGATGAGATTAAAGAAAAGAAGTTATTGGAATCGCTGAAGGTTGATAGTGCAATAGTTCATCTCTCCCTAGATGATCCTATGTTATCCATATTTGGTTCAGACCGTGTTCAGGACATAATGAAAAACATGGGGCATAAGGAAGATGAGTATATTGAACATAATATGATCAACAAATCAATTGAAAGCGCTATGGAAAAGATAAAAAAGGGAGATCTTCCAGAGGACAGTTCTAAAGCTCTGAAGGAGTGGATAGAGGGAATATATTAGTTCGTTTGATCAATTGTTTCCAGTTAGAAAGTCTATTGACACAAACAAAAGTTTAAATAAAGGATGACCAAAAAGTTTGTCACATGCATTTCGAAAAGTGGAAAGCAAGAGTTTGTCGTGCCTAATATATTTGATAAGAGAAATTGCTTTATTAGTATTGAGAATGGGAAAGTCTATGAAGAGGGCATAATCTGCTATACCGGAGTCGATTTAACGACTGCCATAGTTTTGGACAAGATTATTGAAAATAGGAAACTCAATTTTTTTCAAAAAAGAAGAATGAAAAAAGTACTTGATGAATATTTTGTCCAGATAAAATCGTTAAAGATTAGCAACAAAGTAAAGGTTGATGACAATTCTAAACTTGTTTTAATTAAAAACTAAAAGTTCAAATAAAGCAGAATCATTGATTGGAGAAGTAATCGCAGAGGGTTTAATTTATCTCACAATAAATATTGTTGGAGGAACCTTGCGTTGGATGTATGGCTCAGTATGGAGAACCATTTGCAATAAGCCAAAATTCTCCTACAAGGAATATTTATACGGTCCAAATAAATCCAAGAACGGTTATGATAGACATCATGTTTTTAACAATGGTTTTGTTGCGGTACTCTTTTTCATCGCATTAGGGATACTTATAAGCTGGATTTGGTAAATTTAATAGTTCAAAAAACCATGCTAATCTTCTCCTTCTCAGCCCCAAAAGAATGTACCCCTGAAGCATGCTGCATGCTCTTGTGAAAATTAAACTCCTTTTCGCAATTAATACAATAAAGCACCCTATTCGTACAATTTAGTTATTTCAGATTCCGGATAAGTTTTAAGTTTGGTCCAAGCCAGAATATGGGCTTGTATCTTTTTAAAATCATTAGTCATGCTTAGATCTTTATTTTTTGTTGCACTCTGCACTGTATTACTTGTCTCTTGTGGGATTAAAACGTATAACCAGGCCCAATACAGTACTTGTTTCTCGGCCTATAGCACGTCATTTAGCGCGTGTAATGGCAATGAAGCCTGTGAAGGAGAAGCCTTGTCAGCCTATACGAGTTGCACCGGAGAAAATATAAAGATTCCGCTACATTTTGTGGTATTGACCGAAAAACTAGCGCAGCAAATGGCTACCCCTTCAAATAATGATCTGGTCAGGGCCTTTTTACGAAATGAAGTGGATACTCTTAATCGGTATTTTACGGTTCATAATACCAATTACCCGCCTGATAATCGTGAGAAAATTGTAACCCTCGAATATAAATCTTCAACCTTATACGATGTGGCCTCTGGCCTTAGCGACCCTTTAACAGATTTTGCAATACCCGAATTCAACTTTGATAGGCGACATGAAGACTTTAAACCTACCATGAATAGCAGCACCAATCCGCTCTTATACGATGCTACAGCCGTTAATGTATATATTGTGGACTGTGTTAATGCTTCGGGAAATGACATTGTTTCCTCGCACGGAAACAACTATTCCAATAAACCTTATATTGTTTTGGACTATGCCCGAATAACTGGGGTGGCCAATAGGCAGGGCGTTGAGGAGCATGAAATGGGCCATGCCTTTGGACTTGGACATGTTTGTGAACCTAATGCAACAATAACTTCTAGTACTAACATAATGGCCTCAGGAAACAATTGTTTTGATGCCAATGGGAATGGCTCTAGTGGTGGCAAAAGGGATATTGGTTTTACCCCAGATCAATGCCTTATCATTTTGGGCAAGGTCAACGATTTTTTATCTTCCAACTAAGGGCTTAACAGTTCTTAAAAGTTCAAATAAAGGATACGCACTAGCCAACAAAACCCGGAAAGCGTCTTTAAAGCAGTTGTTATTCTGTATTTTTTAATAGATATGGTCTATTTTTATGTGGATATAACACGTTGTGTACAATTAAAACCAAGTCAATGAAAAAAATATTCCTGCTATTATTAGTACTGATTTCGATAAATGTTTATTCTCAATCAGAAAAACCTGTCGATAAAAGACCCCAAATCGAAAAAGAAGACGCTAATGATATGTACAATCAGAGTAAAATGACAACTCTAGATTTACTTCAAGCATTGGAATTGGCTTCAGTCAGAGTCCATAAATTTGATATCGGAACTTTTGATAAAGAATACAAATTTGAAGTATTTGCGGACGAATACATTAATGGAAAACTAATTAAAACCGATACCCTTGTCAACTTCAAAAATGATTATGGATTTTGGACGGACGGAGAATATAATCAAGGTTTTATTGACCAAATAAAAATCTTTACCAAAACAGAAGAAAACAATAGCACTTTGAACATCAGAACCTATGCATTAGGAACGACTAAAGAAATAAACTTGGGAAAAACTGATAATCGACAGTTCTACAATTGGAGAGAATACGAAGAAACTAAATGGAAATTAAACGAGAAAGTCCCACTTTTGATTTTTGCATCTTCTTGGTTAGACAAAAAAAATAATTTTCATAGGTTTTGTGGAGTTGTAAACCTAAAAGAAAATGACGAACGTACGCAGGAACTATTGGACTATTCACCAAACTATATTGTGATTAACTACAAAATATCTGAAATAAAAAAATAGCTTACTTTTAATAAAACAAACGGCTTAACCGTTTTTAAATCAGCAGTTTTGTTCGCAGCCCAACGCGCCTCAGCTGGTTTGCTATTCTCCCGATAGCTATGGGGATCGGCGTTATCCATAGCACAAAACGCCTGGCCAAAACGAAATCATAACCGAAACTGTTATACGTCATTTTACAGAGATAGAAAAAGCAAATGAATAATCTAAAATTGGTACTATGACAAGAATGAATCCGTACATTTTCTTTAATGGTAATTGTGAAGAAGCCTTCCGTTTTTATGAAGGTGTTTTTCGCAAAGCGATTTCATACATGGGACGCTATAAAGATGTTCCAAAAAAAGACAAACACATTTTCCAAGAAACGGACGAAAATAAAATAATGCATGTCACTTTGGATATTAGTGCTGAGACCAGTTTGAATGGCGCCGACTATATAGAAGGATATGAAGAGTCAAAAGGATATAGCAACTTTGGCCTTATCCTTCATACAGACGGTAAAGGTGAAGCCGACAGGCTATTTAACGAACTTTCCGAAGGGGGACAAAAAACATTGCCAATGCATATGACATTCTGGGGATCCTATTATGGTAATTGCATTGACAAATTTGGCATTATGTGGAAGATTACTACATAATTAAAACAAAAAAGCAATTAATTGGACAGACATAAAAGGAACGTGCCACAAAAGCTGCCCTACCAACTGAACAATTTTCCTTACTTTTACCTGCCTGCCGGGAGGCAGGAGAACAAAATAGGCCAAAAGCTAGGCACAGGCGCTTTTGTTGCTACGCTGATACTTAACTATGTAAGGAATTAGCCTGACTCCCCTACCGGGCATAGCCAAGGCCGTTACAAATAGCTATTAAAATTACATGCTAACTTTATTTGGACTGGTCCACAGAAACTTTTACCAATTGTTTTTTTCTACCACGCTTGGCATAAAACAGAATTTGATCTTTATCGCCATTAATTAGTGGTTTAGAAACCATTATGGGGAGCCTTACGGCTTTATCATCTACCAGTTTTTCATAGCTCATCTCCCCTTTTTCATTGAGTTGAATTACAAACATATCCGGGTTACGGGTATACCCTTGCTTAAAAAGAATTCGGTTTTTACTAATGGTTTTGGGTTGTTCCCCAGAATTAATAAAGAAATACATGGTATCTCCATTCCCATATGCAGAATAGGACGCGTAGGCCTCATCGCCCTGAGTCACTTCTGCCTTATTAATATTTCTTGCCCATACCATGTTGCCTAAAGGGTCTAACTTAGCACAAACAATATCATTGTAATGATAGCGATCTACCTTTCTAGAGCTATTGCCATCAAATGCTTCACCCTGGCTAACAAAGTATTCTTCGGCACTAAAAACAAGCTCCTTAGAAGGCGTAATATGGATATCCTTAAAGATTAGGTTCTTTACCTCAGCATCTACTTCTCTACCAAACTTATCTTCCATAAATTGAGTGGAAAACGGATTGTATTTTTTGCTTTGAATAGTTAATGCACTAGGGTCTAGTTTAAAATGTACCAAACCGTTGTATCTATTATCTTTTCTGTCTGCGTAAAAGCCAACAACAACAAGTTCATCGTCTATTAAAACAGGCTTTAACGACTCCGGAAACCGCCCGGCATCTGCAAATTCTTGTGTTTGATGACCTTGGTTCGTTACCCGTATAAGTTCGTACTGAAAACGGCGTTCTTTGGCACTAAAGCGTCTTTTCTTAAAAAAGGCCTTCCCCATAAAATACACCGTCTTAAAGTCATTGGACACCGCAATATTCTCAAAAGCATAGTTTTTTTCCTTGGTCTGGGCGGTAAAATCGTATTCCAGGTGTTTCTTTAAATCTGTCCCATAAACAAACATGCTATATTTTTCTTCTTTCCCATCTCTATGTTGCACCGTTATTGCAAAGGCCGATTTTTCTTGGTTAAAGTGCACCGCAGTAGAAAAACCATTCCCAAAACTTCGGTTATACTTATTCACCGCTAATGGGTTAATCACCTCTTTAGATGGAATAGAAAGCAGATTTCTTTCGTTAAAATCAAAATCGCCCAAAGGACTGTGATGAATTACATATTCATAGGTTTGTCTGGGTTCGTTATATCTAAGCTCTAATAAATACAGCTGTCCGTTTTTAATAAATCCATCTACCATATACTGGCCAGCGTACTTATTATTGTACTCTTCCATCAATGTTAAGTCGGCATCATACATCTCAATAAAATGTCCTTTAGGACGTAAAGGATATCCTCCGTAATAGGTGCGTACTATTACCGTATGATCACTATCATCCCCATTGATACTAAGTACGGTTGAATATTTATACCGATCGTCATAATCGTTGCCAAGCGTATATTTTACGGGTAGTTCTTGCGCTTTTGCAAAAGTTATAGGCGCTAAAAAAAGCACCACAAGAAGGGTTTTTACGAGTTGCATAGGTAGGTTTTTAAGGGTACTAAGCTCCGGGGAAATCTGCTTTCCTTTTTTCCAAAAAAGCAGTTGTTCCTTCCTTAAAATCGGCTGTTCCAAAACAGTCGCCAAAGGCTTCAATCTCCGAGTCGTACCCGTTTACACTACTTTTAAAACCAGCATTTACCGCTTTTATTGCATAGGAAATGGCAACAGACGAATTATTCGATATTTTACCTGCTATTTTGAGGCATAACGGAATTAACTCTTCCTGTGTTGTTACATGGTTTACCAGGCCATAGGCTAGCGCCTTTTGAGCATCTATCATCCCAGCCGTCATAATGAGTTCCATAGCCCTGCCCTTACCCACCAACTGCGGTAAGCGCTGTGTGCCTCCATAACCCGGAATAACCCCTAAAGACACTTCTGGAAGGCCCATGCGGGCATTGTCACTTGCTACTCTAAAGTGGCAGGCCATTGCCAGCTCTAAGCCACCCCCTAAGGCAAAACCGTTAACGGCCGCAATCACTGGGGTTCCTAGATTTTCCACAAAATCGAAAAGAATTTCCTGCCCTTGGGCTGCTAATTGCCCGCCTTCTGCAACTGAAAAGTCAGCAAATTCTGCAATATCTGCTCCTGCCACAAAGGCTTTTTCACCGCTTCCGGTAACTAGAATTACCTTTACCGTGGCATCATTATCCAATTCGGCAAAAGCATGATGCAATTCATTAATGGTATCGCGGTTTAAAGCGTTTAATTTTTTAGGTCTATTAATGGTAAGCGTAGCTACCGTATCATGATTAGCTACTAGGATATTTTTATACTTCATAGGAC
>CAZWVO010000079.1:0-7388 GCA_964637535.1 uncultured Flavobacteriaceae bacterium | reverse complement strand
GTATGCTACTGTAATAGCTAATGTGGTGAACATTGTATTAAACTACCTTCTTATTTTTGGTTCTTTTGGCTTTCCTAAAATGGGTATTGTAGGGGCTGCCATAGGGACGTTAATCTCTAGAGTTATTATGGTAGTGTTTATTTGGGTGGTACTTCGCAACAAAGAAAAATTTAAGTATTATGTTACGTCCTTTAACTTCAAGAAAATAGAGCAAAAAGTATTACGGAAAATTATGAAATTGGGTTTCCCTTCTGCCTTACAAATGTTTTTTGAGGTTGCTATTTTTACTGCGGCAATTTGGTTAAGTGGCGTACTCGGTACTAATCCGCAAGCTGCCAATCAAATTGCACTTAATCTCAGTAGCATGACATTTATGGTAGGTATGGGGCTGGGCGTAGCCGCCATGGTGCGCATAGGAAACCAAAAAGGGGTACAAAATTTTAAAGCGTTGAGACGTATAGCGCAAAGCATTTTTTTCTTAACCTTATGTATTGAAATTGGTTTTGCCGTGCTCTTCTTATTGGGAAAAGATTGGTTGCCTACGGTATATTTAAATGCAAATGATATGGCTAATCAAGCAGATAATACAGAAGTTATTTTCTTAGCATCTAAGTTACTACTGATAGCTGCATTTTTTCAAATTTCTGATGGTTTGCAGGTAGTTGTCTTAGGATCTTTAAGAGGTCTGCAAGATGTAAAAATTCCAACGCTCATTACCTTTGTTGCCTACTGGCTTATTGGTTTTCCGATCAGTTACTATTTGGGTTTACATACCCAAGCAAAAAGTACGGGAATTTGGATTGGATTACTAGCTGGATTAACAGCTTCAGCTATAATGTTGTATCTTCGTTTTAATTATTTAACTAAAAAATTGATTGCTAATTCTACTTCGTAATTACTTGATTTTTAATAGCGAAGTAAGGAAATAGAAGCCTAAAAATCACCATGGAATTTCCAAAATTTTTATTAGGGGATAATACAGATTTTCCCAGCGCAATCTTCGTTATTCATACCCACTATCCTCGGTTTATAATCAACTTGGAAAATGATGAGGTAGAATGGCTAGAAGATTTTTCAAGAGAAGACGAAAAAGAACTTGCTGATGAAGCAGAAAACTTAATTAAAGAAGCTACAGACTTTTATGACAGGGAGGTAGCTCGTTACGAAGATTAAAACATGTTGGATAGCCTTCTACAGTTAGATAAGGAAGTATTTCTCTTCTTAAACAACCTAGGTACTGCTAGCTGGGATGGTTTTTGGATGTTTGTTACTACCAAATGGAATTCTATCCCGTTATATGTAGTATTAGCAGGTATGAGTTTGTATTACTACGGGTGGAAACGTACACTACTGATTTTGGTAACTATTGCGTTGCTCATTTTGGTTACCGACCAGTTGGCAAATCTTTTTAAAACTGGTGTGGCAAGATTGCGACCTTGCTATGACCCAGAGGTAAATGGATTGATGCGATTAGTGAAAAATTCATGTGGGGGGCGTTATGGGTATTTTTCTGCCCATGCAGCTAACGCTTTTGCAGTAGCATTTTTCTTTATTTCTTTACTAAAACCAAAATTGCGATATATAGGAATTTTCCTGACTTTTTGGGCGTTTTTAATGGCTTATAGTAGAATATATATAGGAGTCCATTTTCCGTTAGATGTGTTATCAGGTGCTATAATAGGATTGATTTTGAGTTGGTTATTTACAAAGTTGTATATATTTGCAACTCACAAGTATAGTGTATGATCTCTAATACGAGATATTGGTTCTTAATGTGCATAATGGTGCTGGTCTATATTGCTGGACTATTTGTGACCCTCTTTGAGAATGATTCTGCCCAATTTGCAGTTATGGCCATGCGTATGGTCCAAGAGAACGACTTTGTAAGCCTTTTTAAGGGTTCAGAAGAGTATTTAGATAAACCCCATTTGCACTATTGGCTTGCTGCCCTTTCTTTTAAACTTTTTGGCCTGCATGATTGGGCCTATCGTATTCCTGGATTTTTATTGATTTTATTAGGATCTTATAGCTGTTTTGGATTAGGAAGACTGTTGTATAATACCGATATAGGGAAATTGGCTGCCCTTGTATTTCTTACTGCTCAAACTATTGTGTTAGCGGGTATAGATGTGCGTACCGATGCAGTTCTTACCGGTTTTACCATCTTTGCCATCTGGCAATTAGCAGCCTATATCGAAAACCGCAGTTTTGTTCATATACTACTTGGTGCGCTTAGTGCAGGACTTGCCTTTTCTACTAAAGGACAGATCGCGATTGTTGTAATTGGGTTGCCAATACTCTGTCATTTGCTATATACGCGTAAGTGGAATGCCTTTTTAAGCTGGAAAGTGTTGATAGGGCTTATTGTTTTTGTACTTGCCATTACACCGGTGTTATATGCATATTACTTGCAATTTGATCTTCATCCAGAGAAGGTAATCCGAGGAAGCAGTAATAGAAGTGGGATATTTTTTATACTTTGGGAACAAAGTTTTGAACGACTTAGTGGGGAAGGAGTTGGTAAGAACAGCAGCGATTATTTTTTCTTTTTTCATACTTTTTTATGGGTCTTTTTACCATGGACCTTCATAGCAATAGCGGCCTATCTATCCAGGGCGAAAACGTTTATTAAAATGCGTTTTGCGTATAACCCTAGGTACGAATTTCTTACTCTTGGGGGTATTACACTAGTGTTTCTTTTAATTAGTTTTGCGCAATTTAAACTACCGCATTATCTAAATATATTAATTCCTTTATACGCTATACTTTCTGCTTCGTATTTGTACAGTTTATATCGCTTCGTAAAATGGAAACAAATTAAAGTTATTCTTGGAGTACAGTATTTTATCCTTAGTTTGGTTTTTATAGCTACGATGCTATTGTGTTTTTCCGTATTTAAATTTGAGAATACGTTTTCCTATGTTAGCCTTTTTATTTTATTTGGGGCAATTACCTATTTCTGCCTAAAAAGAGAAGCCTATTATTTGCGCATTATAACCCTTTCTGTTTATAGTTCTATTCTTTTAAATGCGGTATTAAATACCCATTTTTATCCACAATTACTTAACTACCAGGGTGGGTCTTCTATGGCTAAAATTGTAGCGGAACACCATATTCCCGTAAACAATATTTGTAAACTATCGGATCAGCATACTTGGGCGCTCGATTTTTACAATAGAAAACCGCTTATGATATCTTCTATTGCAAATTTAAGGAATAAGGAAGGTGACGCTTGGGTATATGTTACCGATGATCAGTTGCAAGAATTGCGCAACCTAGGTTTTGATTGGGATAAACAGTATACCGTTGATCAGTTTAGAATTACGCGCTTACAACTTAAGTTTTTAGACCCCGTGAGTCGCAAAAAAGTATTGCGGAAGATGCATCTTATTCACGTTTACTAGGGTGTTTCAGAATAGCACTCCTATGATGCTATTGTGGTTAAAGCGGGCTTCTTAAAATGGTAGTAAATACCAATAAGCGATACCCAAGCGGTTATGAAGAAAAAAGTTATGCTAATTCCAACAGATATGTTTTCTTGTAGCCCAAACAAAGTGGCGCCATAGAGAAAGGTAAGTTCTCTTGCTCCAAACCCACCAAGTGTAAGCGGTAGTACAGAAACGATAGAAGAAATAAGAAAAATAAATAAATAGGCGGCCGTTTGATTTTCTACGTGTAAGCCTTTTAAGATAAAGTACACACTTATTAATTGTGCCAATTGTACTAGAGCCGAATAGCCTAAAGACCTCCAAAAAATAGGCAGCACACTAATAAAAAAGCGTTTGTTTAGTCCCCAAAAAACCAATACCACTAAAGGGATGCTTAATCCTATATATACTTTATACGGAGCTAAACTCGCATAGGGTAAACTAAGGGCTATACAGCAGGCAAAGACAAAGAGGAGTAGTAAACCACTTAAACGATCTACGAGTAATACAGCAATTACTTTTTTAGTGGATACCTCAAACTTTTTTTTGATTAGATACCCTTTAAAGGCGTCTCCACCAATACCTCCAGGAAGAAACAAATTGTAGAACATTCCCAAGAGATATAGTTTTATGTTACTTATATGGGTAAGTAGCACGTTTAAATAATGAAAGTATTGGTTTAGTCTAAGTGCCGCTACCCCCTTGGAGCAAATAAAAAAGAGAAGCGCTAGAAGTAGATAACCAACATCTGCAGTTTTAAGAACCGCTACTACTTTGTTAAATGGAATTTTAGTAAATATAAAATAGATGAGTAAAGCACTAAAAAGCACTTTTAACATTGCTATGCCTTTTTTACGCAGTTGTGCCACCTATGCTTACATTTTTAATTCTGTATGGTCGCTTTTGCTGAGATTCATAATAGGTGCGAATCAATAGTTCCATTACAATTCCAATGGTAAAGAGTTGTATGCCAGCAAGTATAAACATCATTCCAAATATCAGTAAGGGTCGTGTACCAATATCTTGACCCCATCCAAATTTTACAATTAGTAGATATAAGTTGATGAAAATTCCTAGCAATATGAGCAGTACCCCCAAAATACCAAACAAGTGTATTGGGCGTTGAAAATATTTACGAATAAAGAGTAGTAACATCATATCTGCTACCACCTTAAATACCCGTTCTAAACCATATTTAGAAACACCTGCGTGCCTGGCATGATGTTTAACAGGTACCTGTTTTATTTGCGCTCCTTCTAAATGGGCTAACAAGGTTATAAAACGATGCATTTCTCCATATAGGTTTAGTTCTTTAGCAATATCTTTAGTAAAGACCTTTAAGGCGCAACCATTGTCTTTAATGTCTAGTTTAGTAACACGTCGTACTAGAAAATTGGCAATTTTAGAAGGTATTTTTTTTAGTAAAGAATCTTTTCGTTTTTGACGTATTCCTGTAACCACATCAAACTCATCTTCCACAGCATACTTCAACATTTCAGGAATATCGCTTGGGTCGTTTTGCAAATCCCCATCCATAGTAATGATATATTCCCCTTCGGCATAGTCTATTCCAGCGGCAAGAGCTAAACTTTGACCATAGTTCTTTTTTAGTGCAATAAGATGAACTTTTTCATCTTTCATCTGACCTACAATCTTACGGGTACCATCTGTTGAAAAATCATCTACATATACAATTTGATAGCTATACTGCTGTAAGCTCTCATGAATTTTTTGAGTAAGAAGTACTACGTTATCAGCTTCGTTATATAAGGGGATTACAATAGAAAGTAAGGCATCGGTAACCGGAATCATGAAGTCTTAATTATTTGGCAAAGTTACTCTTTTAATTTAAGTCCAACTTGCTGAAGCTGTAGGAGTTTTTCAGCGGCCATAAAAGGCGATATTTGCTGTTCCATAACCGCCGCTTCTAGGTCTTTTATGGCTTTTTTCACTGCTTTGTTTTGATAAAATTCTTGTTTTAACCGGGCTTCAATGGTCTGCATTAGCCAATATCGGTTCTGGTCGTGCCGTTTTTTTGAAAAGTTCTTTTGCGCCTTAGCATCAGAAATATAAGATAATATCATCTCCCATACCGCATCTATTCCAACATTTTCTAGTGCAGAACACGAGAGTACTTTAGGGCTCCAACCATTTTCTTTAGGAGGATATAGATGTAAGGCTCGTGTAAATTCTACTGCTGCTTTTTTTGCTGCGGTAGTATTAGCGCCATCGGCTTTGTTGATAACAATAGCATCTGCCATTTCCATAATGCCTCTTTTAATGCCTTGTAATTCATCTCCTGCACCAGCTAATTTTAGTAACACAAAAAAATCGACCATGCTATGTACCGCTATTTCACTTTGTCCTACGCCTACTGTTTCAACCAAAATGGTATCATAACCTGCAGCTTCACACAACATTATAGTCTCTCTTGTTTTTCTTGCCACCCCGCCAAGAGACCTCCCCGATGGAGAAGGGCGAATAAAAGCATTGGGATCGTTCACTAAGTTTTGCATACGGGTTTTGTCTCCCATAATACTCCCTTTGCTTAATGCACTGGTAGGGTCTACCGCCAATACGGCTACTTTTTTTCCTTGAGCGGTAAGCAATTGTCCTAGTACCTCAATAAACGTGCTTTTACCCACTCCAGGAACGCCAGTAATACCAATACGAATACTAGTATTGCTTGTTGAAAGGCATTTTTCTATAATTGCGTTTGCTTCCTTTTGATGTTTAGTTTGTGTGCTTTCTACTAGTGTAATAGCCCTACTTAAGGCTGTAATATCGCCAGCCAAAATACCTTGCACTAGCATCTTGCTAGTAACGGGTACTTTTCTAATCTGTTTTATTTCAGAAATCCGATCGGAGCTTGTATTTTTTTGCTGACTCAACCTATTTATTTGTTTATGGGTACGCGCACTGCAGTAGTATCCCAGCTAAGAGAAAGATATAGCTGTGCTGTTTTTGAGAATGCTATGGTTAACCGCTCTACCTCCGCGTTGGTTTTAGCCGTTGGTACTGTTAGCTGTAATACATCTGCTTTGGGGTTTCTTGTAGTTTCTTTTCCGCCGCTAAGAAGGGTAACTCCCCATTTGGGAACTTCACTGTTAAAAATGACATCCCAATTTTCACTCCTAGGTATAGTCCACAAGGAATAGGTTCCCGCAGCTAACTCTTTTCCATTTATGGTAATCGCCGTTTTGGTTTCAAAAGTAGTAGGTTCATTGGCTCCTGTTCTCCAAACCTTGCCATAAGGTACTAACTCTCCAAAAATGACCCTCCCTTTTTTATATGGAGCACTATACGTTACCAACATATCCATACCATCTTCTGTATAGGTAGCGGTACGTTCTGGACTAATTTTTTTAGTTTGCGATTTCATGTAGGGCATCCCTATAAAATAAAACAAGCCTCCTAATACAAGGAGTATCACAATTGCCCATTTTAAAAATTTCATAGCTGTTGTTTTTTGTTTATTTCATTCTAAAGTACAAAACCAAATTTAAAAGAAGTGGTATTGTTGTAGGTTTCTCCTGGATGCAATACGCAAGATGGAAAAGAAGAATGGTTGGGAGCATCGGAAAAGTTTTGAGTCTCAAAACAAATTCCTGGAAAATCCTTAGGCGTATAGACCACTATGGCGGGTTGATTGCTGGTTACTGTCATAAAGATACCAGATACTTCCGAATGTATTTTTGCATTGTAACCTTCTTCTTTTTTTGCTATAAAGGAAGTATCTAAGCTTATATTTTCTATTGTCTTAGGAAAATTAAAATCATAGTGTGTTTGTGCTACAGGAAGCAGTTTCCCCGTAGGAACTAGGTTTTCATGTGTTTCTAAAATATGCTCACTAGGTAAATGCATTTTATAATGTCCAATAGACGGTTGCTCCTCTATTTTAAAATACGAATGATTGGTAAGATTTACAATAGTGGTTTTATCGGTAGTAGCTGTATGTAT
>CAZWVO010000078.1:0-7430 GCA_964637535.1 uncultured Flavobacteriaceae bacterium | reverse complement strand
ATGTAATACTTCTGAAAGGAAGTTTAAAAGAAGAATAATTTTTTTCATTTTCATATAGTGTTCTCGTAAAAGAGTCCTGATCGTACAGACAGGGCTCTTTTTTATTTATGACAGCCTTAGTTTTAAAATCGAATTAAGGGTCTGTAAAAAGTAAAAAAAAACGACGAAAGGCAAAATCAGTTTAAACAATTGCCGTTCACAACAGAAATAGGCACTTACACAACAATATTCAAATTCTTTAAAAACAAGGGTTTACATTTACAAAAGAATTAAACAACGACCCAAATCTTATCATTTTCATATAGTGTTCTTAAAAAAGGCTTTGCAAACTATGTAGAGCCTTTTTTTATCATCCCCAGTATTAGCGGGATAATTGTACTACCTTTAACTAGGACTCCTAAATAGGATAGTTATTTAGTGAGGGTATTTTTTTGGAAGAGTATACCATTTTATGGTTACAGCGCATAAAGTAGGATCTTTTCCAAAATGTACGTAACAACAAAAACTTACATACTATATGCTATTGTGTTACGTTTGAAAATTAAAATGAAGTTTTATTTTTAATTTAGAGAAACCAAAAACATTGCCTACTTAAGGATGATAATGAAAAAACTGCATATTAAAATATTCTTTCTTTTTGCCATCTTACTTGGAACTGCTAAAAGTGTAGCACAAATTGTTGAAGATAAAGATGAAAAAATAAAAACGTTTGAAGAGGCTCCCAATGCCGAAGCGCGGTTTCAGTTCTTTTTTGAAACCCAAAACAGATATAAACAAAATTCGCCCTATGATTGGTTGAAAGGAGTTAACCTTTTTCTCAACAATTCTTCTAAAATAGATGACTCGGTTTCCATTAGAAAGTACATGGTAATGCAATCTCAATTGCATTACGATATTGGGGATTATGATAAAAGTGTGGCAATTGCAAAGGAATTATTCAATCAAAAACAAAAACTAGACAGCGTTAAAATAGGTATTATTTTGGATTTGCTTGACTATAACTATGGGAAGTTAGAATTGTCTGGAAAGCAAATTGATGCAAGAACAGAAAAGAAAAAACTAAATCTAGTAGATGAAGTATATTTTTACGATATCTATGCCAATGTAGGTATGTATCGTAAGGCAATGAGGGATTATATACGTACCAAGAGCAAAAGTATTGAAGAAGATGATCATTTTGGTTTGGCTAAGTACAACAATAACGTTGGTAATTATTTAAGACTGGACAAATCTATACCAATAGCAATTACCAATTTAACAAAGGCATTGGGATTTATTAATGTATACTTAAATGATGGTACAGTTGATAAAACTGAAGGAGAATTGGCCAAAGGGACTTTGTTAAAGGGGGTAATTCAAGGAAATATAGGAAAATGTAAGTTGTTGCAAGGAGAGTTTGAAGAAGCTTCAAAATACTTAGAAGAGGGCGTTACGGCACTTACCGAAAACGGCATAGGGGAGTATTCTATTAACCTAAAAGAAGATCAACTTGCTCTGGCAGAAAGCTACCTTAAACTAGACCAATTAAGAAAAGCAAAAGAACTACTGGATGTAGAAATTAGCAAATTTCATCCAAAGTTAATAATGAAAAGAAATAGGCTTTGGGCTTTATATTATGATAAAACTGGAAATTTTAAAAACGCTTTACGTTATTTAAAAAGCAATGATAGCATCCAATATGCGCTGGATTTAAGAAATACAGCCGTTAAAAAACAGCAATTAAGAATAATAGCGGAGAAAGACTTAGAAAACTCTATTGACATGATAGAGGAGCAGAAAAAGGACAATGAAAAATTTAAGAATGAAATGCTGGCTCAAGACCAGAAGATTAATTTTGTTTTTATCTCTTTAATTTTCACGCTTCTTGGGTTTACAGGTCTGGTTTATGCGTATTTAAAGAGTATTAAAAATCAACGTCTTATTGCGGAACAAAAACACATTATTGAAAATTCCTTAGTAGAAAAAGATTCGCTTTTAAAAGAAATTCATCACAGGGTAAAAAATAACCTGCAGATGGTATCTAGTCTATTAAGTTTACAAACTAAGAATACACGAAGTAAAGCAGCTATAGTGGCTTTAGAAGAAGGTAAGAGTAGAGTTAAAGCCATGGCGCTAATTCATCAGAAACTTTATCAAAACGATGACCTCTCGGTGATTGAAATGCAGGGTTATATTGAGAGTTTGATAAATAGCGTGCAGTCCGTTTACAAAAAGGGGGGACATAATATTAATATTACCATAGATGCAGAGGGGGTCGAGTTAGATATTGATCGCGCTATTCCCTTTGGTCTTATTTTAAATGAATTGGTATCCAATTCTTTTAAGTATGCCTTTCCGGATGGAGATGAGAACGGGAAAGTCTATATTCACCTTAGAAAGAATGGCGAATTAGGGTTCTTTGAATATACCGATAATGGGGTAGGCCTGCCCGAAGATACTGACCAACGCGCTAAATCTTCAATGGGAATACGCCTTATGAACCGTTTGGTAAATCAGCTGCAATCCGACTTAAAGATTGATAAAAACACTGATGGAGTTCGTTTTTGGTTTAATTTTAAGTAACGAATTTTATTTGACCCTACTGCGCAAAACAACCTTATGGAGCAATTTTGGAAAAAAACGTTTTAGGTATATCCCTTTTACTTCTCCGCCTCCAATATAGACCTCGTATTTTTTACGTGCTATAGCCTTGATCATTTTTTTTACGAAATAGTCTACTGCTAAGCCATTTTCAGTAGCAGTATCTTCACTATCTTGGGGACTTCCATCTGCAGTTAGTGCGTTACGAGCTACGTTGGTTTGTACAAAACCAGGACATATTAGTGTCACTGCTATACTATCTTTAGCATGTTCCATTCGTAGTACATCAAAAAAGCCATGAAGTGCATGCTTGGCTGCACAATACCCAGATCTGTAGGGAGAACCAAACTTGCCCATAAGACTGGTAACAGTAACAAAATGCCCTTTCTTTGCTTCTTCAAAATAAGGTAAGATAGCTTTGCTTAGTGCAACGGTTCCTAGGTAGTTGATATCCATAAGCTGCTTGTACACAGAAAAAGAGGTATTTGTAATTAGAGAGCGTTGACTTATACCCGCATTATTAATTAAGATATCTATGGCGCCAAAACAAGACATGGCCTTTGCTACAGTGGCTTCCATAGTTTCAAAATTTGCCAAGTCCAAAGGGACAATAGCAATGTTTTCCGAAATATCGCATCCTTGTTTAACCCGTTCTAATGCAGTCGTTTTTCTTGACGATATAACAAGTTTACATCCCTTGGCTGCTAATGCATAGGTCAACGCCTTGCCAATACCAGATGAGGCTCCCGTAATCCATATTACCTTTCCATTAAACTTTGTCATTCCAGTATTTTTTTCAGCTAAAATATACCTAAATTTGATGGCATTGCCATGATACAAGCACAGTATAAAAAATATGTACTTCAGTTTAAGCGCCCTAGCGGAACGTCTAGAGGGATTCTTACCCAAAAAGAAACATGGTTTCTAATTGTACGAGAAGGTAACCACTTTGGTGTGGGAGAATGTGGTGTGCTTAAGGGGCTTAGTGTAGATAATGAAGCAGACTATGAAGAACAGCTAAAATGGGTATGCGCTAATGTTAACTTAGGCCAAGATGCTCTTTGGGAAGCCTTAGTTAACTTTCCAAGTATTCAATTTGGTGTAGAACAAGCTTTTATATCGTTAAAACGGCCTGACCCACTTGTACTTTTTCCATCGGCCTTTACAGATAAAGAGAGGCCAATTCCTATTAACGGTCTTGTTTGGATGGGAGATGAACATTTTATGCATGAACAAATAGCACAGAAGCTTAAGGCTGGTTTCCGTTGCATAAAAATGAAGATAGGAGCAATTGATTTTGAAACAGAACTACAACTTTTAGCTTCCATAAGAAAACAATATCAGAAAGATGTTATAGAACTTCGTGTAGATGCTAATGGTGCGTTTGATAAAGAAGATGCACTAAAGAAATTAGAAGCATTAGCGAGCTATGATATTCATTCTATAGAACAACCTATTGCTCCAAAGAATGATGTGCATATGGCTAAGCTCTGTAGTCAAACTCCAATCCCCATTGCCTTAGACGAAGAGCTAATTGGAATTACCAATTACAATGCTAAAAAGGATTTGCTGAATACCATAAAACCGCAGTACATTATTTTAAAACCAAGCCTAATAGGAGGCTATAAAGGAGCAGGTGAGTGGATATCTTTAGCAAATGACCTAAATATTCCTTGGTGGGTAACCAGTGCCTTAGAAAGCAATATTGGACTTAATGCTATAGCGCAGTGGACATATACCCTAAACAATCCTTTACCGCAAGGTTTGGGTACAGGAAGTTTATACACAAATAATTTTGATAGCCCTTTAACGGTATCAGCAGGAAAATTGTACTATAGAAAAGTAGTACCTTGGCAAAAAAACTTAATAGCTAAATTATGTACATAGAAGAAGGATATAGAAGTTTACATGAAGGATGGAGGTACTTCATTGGAATTTTGATAATTATGGTTGGCTGGCAAATTGTAGGTTTTGTTCCGCTTATTGTAGGTGTAGTATTAAAGTCCGATAATGTGCTTAATGCATTAAGCAACTTGGATGTAATGGCTGCAGATTTAGGAAGTAATCTTTTTTTCTTTTTATTGTTACTATCATTTGCTATTGGTTTGGCAACGCTCTTTTTTACGTCAAAAGTGGTACATAAGCAATCCTTAACCTCCCTTACCACCTCAAGAAAAAAAATAGATTGGAAACGCGTTATGTTTTCCTTTGTGCTTTGGGGCATTGTATCATTAGTGCTACTCTTTTTAGATATATGGCTTTCGCCAGAAAATTATGAGTTTAATTTAAAACTAGGGCCTTTTTTAATTCTTGTGGTTATAGCACTTATAATGATACCCTTGCAAACAAGCTTTGAAGAGTATCTAATGCGGGGTTACGTAATGCAAGGTCTTGGAATTATAGTTAAAAATAGATGGGTGCCGCTTTTAATTACCTCTTCTGTTTTTGGGCTGCTGCATATTTTTAATCCGGAGGTAGAAAAATTGGGCTATGGAATAATGGTCTTTTATATAGGTACTGGTCTGCTTTTAGGAATTATGACGCTTATGGATGAAGGCTTAGAACTAGCCATAGGGTTTCATGCGGTAAATAATTTGGTAGCAGCCATATTTGTTACTGCAGAATGGACTGCTTTTGAAACAGATTCACTATACAAGGATATTTCTGAACCCGAGTTGGGATGGAGTATTTTACTGCCCGTATTAGTTATTTATCCCATCTTGCTACTGATACTATCTAAAAAATACGGTTGGTCTAATTGGAAAGAAAAATTGACAGGAAAAGTACTATCTAAAGAAGATTGGATAGAAAAATCTGGAGATGAGTTGGGACTACACTAAAATACATCCAGAGTTTAGCAACAATGGAGCTGTTTTCTCCAAATTAGCCCTTATACAAAAGGCTAAAGCACTAAGCAAAACTGGTGAAGCACATGAACAAGCTATAGGCGATTTTTTAACAGAATGGTTAAGTGAAACCAAGACCATTACCCTTACCACATCTGGTTCTACAGGGAAACCTAAATTGTTGAAATTAGAAAAAAGCCATATGGTTAACTCGGCTTTGGCTACCCTTAATTATTTTAAGTTAAAACCAGGTAATACGGTATTACTATGCCTGCCTGTAAAATACATTGCAGGAAAAATGCTTTTGGTAAGAGCAATGGTTGGTGGCTTAGAACTGACAAGTGTATCCCCGTCAACAACGCCGCTTAGTGATCAATCTAAAACCTATGATTTTGCGGCTATGGTGCCCTTGCAAGCAGCTTCTTCACTGGCGCATTTAAATAAAATAAAAACCCTTATCCTAGGAGGCTCATCGGTTTCGCCATCATTAAAAATGAAGCTTCAAAGAGTAACAACTGCCTGTTATGAGACCTATGGGATGACGGAAACGATTACGCATATTGCCGTTCGAAAATTAAACTCGGGTAGTAACGCAAGGGAAGAACAGCCGCCCTTTAAAGCACTTTCTAATGTACATTTAAGTACAGACGATCGAAATTGCTTGGTTATTGATGCTCCCTTAATTGCCAATGAACAAATTGTAACCAATGACATCGTTACGCTTATTTCGGACAGTTCGTTTTACTGGCAGGGTAGGTTTGATCATATTATTAATTCTGGCGGGATAAAAATAATTCCAGAACAGCTAGAGTCAAAACTGGCACTTCACATACAAAATCCATTTGTACTGTGTGGTCTGCCAGACCAGGTCTTGGGAGAGCAGTTGATATTGCTTGTAGAAGGGGCAGTAAATGCAGATGCCTTGCTTCAAGGATTAAAAACAGATACTACACTAAAGAATTATGAAGTTCCCAAGGAAGTAAGATCATTGGCTGCTTTTGTATACACTCCAAATGGTAAAATAAAACGTAAGGCTACCATAGCCTTACTCAAATAAAAGGCTTTACTCACCCAAAACCCGCATTCCCTCAATCCTTATTATTTAAACTAGTTTTCATCACTAGGTTTATCTAAACTTTAAACCCTAAAAGATGAAAAAATCAGTACTAGTAATGTTTATGATGCTTGGAATAATAGTACAGGCACAAGTGGATGAAATTTCCTTAATAGAAAAAACAACTGAAGTAGAAATAAACATGCCTATGGATAGTCCAGGTGTGGTCGTTTACGGGGAAAAACCTTTGAATAAAATACATACTATTTCTTGCGGAGTTGTTATTACAGCGGTTAATGTCCAGGACCTATATCCGTTTAAGGTATATGTTCTAAATAGTGAAGAAGAACATTGGAATACGCAACAAGAAGTATATGCGAGTATTCAACGCAATGTACCTGGCGTTCGTATTAGCAATAGCTATCCAAATGAAACCCCTCAGATAACAATGCGCGGATGCGATAATCCTGTGGTCATTGTAGATGGTGTGCGCTATGATGCTTCTATTCTACAAACGCTAAACCCTGCAAATATCGAAACTATTGCAGTTTCGAATAGCATTGCTGCAACCAATTATTTTTTAAACAACCGAAACTAAAACCAAGACAAATGAGAAAGTATATACTATGCATGATCATAGCCTTTACAGGAACTATGGCAACCGCACAAACAAAAACGATTACAGGAACGGTTACAGATCAGAACGCACTTCCGCTCCCTGGAGCAAATATTATAGTAGTAGGAACGAAAAATAGTGCACAGTCCGATTTTGATGGAAATTACAGCATAAACGCCCAACAAGGGCAGAAACTACAATTTACCTATCTAGGATTTAAAACTGAAATAATAATCGTAGGATCGGCTAATGTGATCAATGTAGCCATGGAAGAAGATTCACAATCTTTAGAAGAAGTGGTTGTAATGGCGTATAGTATTACACGGCATAAGAG
>CAZWVO010000077.1:0-7436 GCA_964637535.1 uncultured Flavobacteriaceae bacterium | reverse complement strand
CTGCAAAACTACACAATTTAAGTCAACAAACCTTCTAAAAAAACAGGGACCTCCCGTCCAAAACCTATGGTTTTCGTTAACTTTATAAAAAACAGTATTCCAATGAAGCATTTAAATTGTGCCATACCGGTATTGGCTTCTTTACATATAGACAACACTGTTCAATTTTATAAAGAACAACTTGGTTTCACAAAAATAGGCTGGAAAAACAGTAACTATGCCGTTATTGGCCGTGACAACGTAGAAATCCATTTTTGGAAATGTGACAACAAAATTCATCCAGAAAACACCAGTTGTTATATTCAAGTGAATGCCGTAGATGAATTATACGAAGAATTCTTAGCTAAGGATGTGGTGCACCCCAATGGCCCTTTAAAAAACCAAGCTTGGGGTATGCGCGAGTTTGCTATTTTAGACCTAGACGGAAACATGATTAAATTTGGACAATTCCTATAAATGCTAGTAAATGTATCATACAATAATAAGACCCTAACCAAAAGGATAGATGCGGAAGTGGGCAAACCCTTTACCCTTAAAGAACGTTTTGCCCTTAAGGGGATAGGTTCTCCTAAATTATTTATAACGGAAACCAGTATGGAAATTCGAAATTTATTACTTCTGGATAACAATCTGGACTGCTGTAATATTGAAATGCGCCCCAAAGGTATTATTGTTCGGTTTCGATCCTTATTGGAAACCTACGCCCTAGTAATTCCGTATTATAAACTCACCATCTTTAAAGGTGATTTTGCGGCCTATACCATCCACAAAGATCACTACCTAATAAAGGTAAGATCTGATACTAAGGCCATTCAGAAATTCTTTCGAAAAATACTAGATTATAAAGCAGATAATGCGCCAACCTCCATTGAAGACCTATAAGGTTATGCTAGAAAATGCATATCTCATAGATATCCTAAGGTTCTCATAAAAAAAGGGTCAAGCGCGCTTTTGACATTGCATTACACGTTCTTTTTAATTTTTTTTCTACTACCTAGGCAACCATTTTTTTAATGGTCTCGTCTATAACAATAGAAAGCTTAATTAAATTAACACACAATATGATGCAAATGAAAAATATTCTCCTCAGCCTAACGCTGCTATGCTGTACCGCTATAACCACCGCGCAAACCACATTTAGTTCAAGTATAGTAGATAAAAAAACAAATGAGGTTATTCCTTATGCCACTATTCAATTTGGAGAATTTCAGGGGGTAATTACAAACGAAGAAGGTAAGTTTAGCTTTTCCTTAAATGAAGATACCAAAGTATTAGATTCTGTAGTAGTTTCTAGTATGGGGTATAAAAAATTGAGTATTGCTTTTTCCGATCTAACCGACAGTGTTATCTACATTGAACCAACATCTATTGAACTAGATGAGGTCTTTCTGTTTAACAAAGAGTTAAGCATAGAAGAAATTATGGATAAGGTAAGTGCTCAATTAGATCAAAATTACAATAAGGCGTTAGCAGCACGTAAATTGTTCTATAGAAACACTGCTATTAACGCGTTGAATAGGGTTAAGGTTAATTTTAAAAAATCGAGCATTCCGGAGTTCAATGAGAAGTTCATTGATAGTGTAACTACGCTTATTCCTAAAAAGTCGGAATACTACACCGAAACACTTGCCAATTTATATGGCAATTATAATGATCAAAAATTAAACATTCTTAAAGCAGCAGAACTATACGATAAAACAAACGATGGTTCTATGGAGACCTTATCTGAAGAACTAGAAACTATCTTTAATAAGCATGTTAAACGAAATTCGTATATCAAAATTAAGTCGGGATTATTCAGTCAAAAGGTTCAATTAGACTCTATTTTAGAAGCCTCTGAAGATGCTCAAGAATTAGAAAAAGAAATAAAAGAGCCTAAAAAAAGTAGCATACTAGAAGATAGAAAGTACGCTATAACGTCGTTATTTGATGGCTTATTTTTTCAGGAAAAATCTAAACTGAATATGATTCATAAAGCAAACCGGTATCGCTTTCAACTAAAGGACTATACTACCATAAACGAAGAACTAGTATACAAAATAAGTTTTTGGCCTAAAAGAAAAGCCGACTTTAAAGGTGTACTGTATGTAAACGCAAACGATTTTGCCATTGTACGTGTAGATTATACAAACGTTAAATCTTTAAAGCGCATAAAACTATTAGGGATCAGTTACGAAGAAACGGTGTATAAGGGTAAAACCATTTTTGGCAAAGATGCCAATGGAAAATACAGCCCAAGATTTATAGAAAAAGTATTGAGTAATAACGTTGGAGTAGATAGGCCTTTAAAAATTATTGAAAAGAATAAACATGTAAAAGGGAGAAATAAACAGAATGAACTTTCTCTAGGCATTGACGTGGTTAATACTTCTACAGAGAAACATGAAATAGTTATTTTTAACGCCCGTATTATAGATCACAATCAATTTAAAGCTGCTAAAGAAAATAAAACCATTTCTGCAACCTATTTATCTAAGTACAATCCAGAATTTTGGAAGGGAAATGATATTATAGAACCTAATGCCGCCATTCGGAACTTTTCTGCATCGGACAAACAAGGATCTTAACATAAAACAGCACATATTCATGACATTCTTGTAACTTTAGTACCCACTAAAAACAAGAATGTCATTTTTACATTTATCAAACAAAATACCTTATTAGGGGTTTCCATAGGCATAATAATATTACTTTCTGTATGCATTTTCCTGGATACTGAAAGTAGTTATCTGTTCATTGAAACTGCATCAGTATGGGTACGAAATCATTTTGGATATTTTTATCTCTATTTAGGTTTGGGCTGTGTATTGGTGTTATTAGGCATTGCCTTCTCCCGTTTAGGCAAAATAAAATTGGGCAAGGCCAATGAAAAACCGGAACATTCGCTCTGGGCATGGACCGCCATGCTATACAGCGCTGGTATGGGAGCCGGTATTTTATTACGGGCTGTACAAGAGCCTGTTTTTATGCAGCAAAATCCGCCTTATTCTTCTTCTCTAACCCCAGAAATTTTAGCCTTGGAATTTACCTTTTATCAATGGGGTTTTACTGCTTGGGCCTTTTATGGCCTCTTTGCTATGATTATTGGATATGCCCTTTTTGTACGCCATAAAAAAGTACGGGTAAGTGCAGCTGTTGAGGACATAATCCCGTTAAAACCGCTGCGATCTGGCATTGATGTTGTTACTATACTTACCACCATTTTTGGCCTTATTGCTGCCATTGGTTTGGGTACCGCTCAAATTAATGGCGGGCTAAACCACGTGCTGGGCACCAATTTTGGTCTCTCCACTACCCTACTACTAGCCCTAGTTATAGCCGTAGTAGCTTTTTTATCGGTTTGGATGGGCGTAAACAAAGGCATTAAACTCATTTCCAAATTCAATATACTGCTAACCCTTGCACTCTTATTATTTGTCTTTTTTACGAGTGATATGAGACGTATTATACGTTCCTTTGGAGACGCTACTATGCAGTATATAATAGATTTTATCCCCATGAGTTTGGCCTATGGAAAATATGACCCTGGAATTGATTTTCTTACAGATTGGACCTTTTATTATTGGGCATTTTGGTTGGCCTGGGCACCTTTTACCGGAATTTTTATTGCACGTATTTCTAGAGGAAGAACATTGAGGCAGTTACTATTAGGAGTTCTGGTTATCCCCTCTCTTGGTACGTTTTTTTGGTTTTCCGTTTTTGGCACTTCTGCTTTTGAGACAATTGCTAGTTGGGGCGCCTATAATAACGAATTTGGGGATGTATTCTCTTCCATTTTTGTGTTTTTTGAAGCCTATCCATTAGCAACCCTTTTAAATTTCACTACACTTTTTCTACTCATCAGCTTTTTAGTCACTTCTGTAGATTCTGCCGTTTTTGTACTGAGTATGTTTACGGATAAAGGCAAACACCTGCCGGCTAAAAAACATCGGCTTATTTGGTCTATTTTTATCTTTTTAGCCACTGCAGCATTGTTATTGTTAGGAAATTCGAAACCCGAGATTGATGTATTGGTTGCCGTACAGAAACTCCTTATTATTACATCCTTACCCTTCGCATTTTTTATGGTTGTAATTACACCTTTTTACATATGGAGGTTATGTACTACGCAGCCGTAGTAAATTTGTTAAAATTGTTATATCTTGTTGTATAAATTCGTAATGAAATATACATGCTAGGCGACATTTTTTTTTTCAAAAAATTGCTTAGGCTACTTTTTATTGGTTCAATTGTAGTAGGCTGTTCGCGTTCCGTAGAAGGGCCTGGAAAACGTGCTGTTTCCATTCAAAAAACTGCTAAGGGCTATCGCCTTATACGAAATGGTGTTCCCTTTCTAATTAAAGGAGCTGGTGGAGATATAAGGTATCTAAAAGAGCTACAACAGGCTGGTGCCAATACCATCCGAATATACGATACCCTACATTTACAATCTAAATTAGATAAGGTTCAAAAAGTTGGCATGGTCGCTGTAGTAGATATTCCAATACCTAGGTACGATTCCCAAAATGATCACTTTTACACGAATAAAGATAAGGTTACAGATCATGCTAATATCATCAAAGCTTTTATTGAAAAATATAAAGACCACCCAGCCGTGCTTTATTGGATTTTAGGAAATGAAATTCAATATCCAGAGTTAAAGGGAAACAAGAATTTTGTTAGCGCATTTAACCAATTTGTGCAGTGTATTCATGATACTGACCAGAATCATCCTGTAAGTACGGCAGTTGCCGGACTAAGTAGAAAAAGAATCATAAGTATTAGTCAGCGAAGTAAGAAGTTAGATTTCATATCCATAAATCTATTTGGGCAACTAAGTAGTTTAAAGAAACGTATTAATAGTATTCGGTTGTTTTGGAATGGTCCGTACGTTATTAGTGAATGGGGGGTTAACGGTCCTTGGGAAGCGGAGAAAACAAAATGGAATTCTCCTATTGAACAGACTAGCACTAAAAAAGCAGAACTATACGGCGCACGTTATCAGGAATTTATTGCACCGCTAACTACAGGTAAATGCATGGGAGATTTGGCTTTTTATTGTGGTCAAAAACAGGAAACCACACAAACTTGGTTTAGCGTTTTTACAGAAAACGGTAATAAAACAGAATTAGTTAGCACATTGGAAAGTATCTGGACAAATACGCCAAATAAACCTTGGGGGCCAAAAATTAATTATCTGCTAGTAAATGATAAAGGGAGTAATGAAAGTCTAGTGGTTGAGGCAAAACAAAATATGAAGGCAAAACTAATCAGCAATCATCTAAGTACTAGCCAGAACCGAATTACTTGGGACGTTAAACCTGAAGGTTGGTTTTATTACAAATGGAAAAACCAACAAAAACTACCTAGTCAATTCGCAATGGAGCATACGAATTCCTCTATACTTACTTTTAGTGCTCCAGAAGAACCCGGGCCCTATAGACTATTTGTAAGCTTACAGAATCAAAAAGGAGAAGCGGCAACCACCAATTTTCCCTTTTACGTACTAAAACCTGAGGCTAACAATGAGTAAATCGCGCCAAATAAAGGAGCCCACTGAAAGGGAAATTCACATTATTAAACTAATGGTTTTTATTGGAATCATTTCCATTGTTAATTTTTTATTTCATTTCTTTCAACCTAATTACAAAGGAAACCCACTACTCTACTGGCTACTCTCTGTAACACTACTTTACGGCATCTATAAAATGCTCTATATGTGGTATCACTACATCAATATATCTGTCCCCAAGCCTCCAAAAAAAACAATTCCCTTTACGGTTGATATATTTACCACTTTTTTTCCAGGAGAACCCTACGATATGATTGAAGAAACGCTTGAAGCAATTCAGAAAATAACATATCCGCATACTACGTATTTGTGTGACGAAGCTAACGACCCTCATTTAATTGAAGTTTGCAAACGCCTTGGCGTTAAGCATGTTACTCGAGATAATAGAATAGATGCAAAAGCAGGTAATATTAACAATGCTTTGCAACAGGCAACAGGAGAGATCTGCGTAATTTTAGATCCAGACCATATTCCTCAACCTAACTTTCTAGATCCCATTATACCTCATTTTAGTAGACCAGAAATTGGTTTTGTTCAAATTGTACAGTCCTATTACAATTTAAGAGAATCCTTAGTAGCCAAAGGTGCAGCGGAACAGACTTTTCAATTTTATGGCCCTATGATGATGAGTATGAATTCCTATGGTACTGTAAACGCTATTGGTGCAAATTGCACTTTTAGAAGGACTGCGCTAGATAGTATTGGTGGGCATGCTCCAGGCCTATCTGAAGACATGCATACCGCTATGCTGCTCTATGCAAAAGGATGGAAGTCTGTATATGTACCCCAAGTCTTAGCCAAGGGACTTGCGCCTTCTAACTTAATCTCTTTTTACAAACAACAGTTAAAATGGTCTAGAGGAACTTTTGAATTATTGTATAAAGTATATCCTAAAATCTTTAAGCAGCTTACCTCTCGACAAAAATTACACTACCTACTATCCCCCCTACATTACCTCATTGGAGTTATCTATTTCATTAATTTTCTAATCCCCATCCTGTCTTTACTGTTATCAAGTAGCCCTTGGAAAGGAAGCTTAATGGTTTTTTTATTAAATGCTGCTCCGCTAATTGTTAGTGCCGTCTTAATTAGAGCCTACATTCAAAAGTGGGTTATTGAAAAAAGAGAACGTGGGTTTCATTTTATTGGCGGTCTATTACAGATTACAACCTGGTGGATATATTCATTGGGCTTCATTTATACTCTTTTTAGAAAAAAAATACCCTATTTACCAACGCCAAAAGATGACAGTGAAAGAAGCAGTCCCTTATTAATATTACCTAATATCATTATTGGTTTCGCATCCCTATTTGCCATTTTTTATGGGCTTCAACGCGATTTAACTCCATATTCCGTGATGATGTCAGTTTTCTGTTTTGCCAATGCATTTTTTATGTTTTTTAGTGTTTACTTAGCTGCAAAAGTGACTAATAAGAATAGAATATTAAGGACTGTATTACAAAAAAAAGTAGTGCACTTTTTAGTGATAACAAAACAGTTTTTTGCCACTACCGCTGCGGCTCTATTTAAAATCACCAGAATACTTGCTTTCCCGCTGCTTATTCTTTGTTTTGTATTAGCCCAATATGTTCTAAAAGAAATCGCATTTAGCAAATGGGAAGGAGTTAAAGCTAAACCAATAGCAGAACAATCAACCCAATATTTGGGTATTTTTCAACCTACAGACACTTCTGGAAGAACTACAATAAACAGGGTTTTAAAAATTGAAGAAGAACAATCTGTAAACTTCGACATCATATCCACCTATATTTCATGGGGGGATAGAGAGATAGATTTTTTTCCAAAAACTGAAATTGATGCAATTGTAGCTAAAAAGTCAATTCCAATGATTACTTGGGAGCCTTGGACTAGCAATTTTAAAATT
>CAZWVO010000076.1:0-7454 GCA_964637535.1 uncultured Flavobacteriaceae bacterium | reverse complement strand
TTATATAAGAACTATATTGGATAGCGAATGAGAGCAATGGTCATTTCAGGAGGAGGAAGTAAAGGAGCGTTTGCTGGAGGCGTAGCGCAATACCTTATTCAGGAGCAAGGCTATAATTATGACTTTTTTTTAGGTACGTCTACGGGAAGTCTGTTAATATCTCACTTGGCTTTACAAGAAATTGACAAAATAAAAGAGATTTACACCTCTGTAAATCAAGGCAGTATATTCAATAACTGCCCTTTTAATGTACATCGAAAAAAGGGGCTAGAAACTATAAATATTAATCATTGGAATGTATTTAAAAATTTTTTAAAAGGAAAGAAAACCTTTGGAGAGAGCGCTAACTTACATCAACTTATAAAGGACACCTTGTCTGTTTCTGAATTTGAAGCCCTAAAGAATGGACCTAAAGATATAACGGTTACCGTTTCCAATCTGTCTTTAAACCAAGTAGAATACAAGTCTATTAATGATTGTACTTATGAGGAATTTTGCGAGTGGATATGGATATCATGCAATCTTATCCCATTTATGAGCTTGGTAAAGCGAAATGGATGTGAATATGGCGATGGTGGTTTGGGCAGTATGGTTCCTATTGAAGAAGCGATTAAAAAGGGCGCTAAAGTGGTAGATGCTATTATTTTACAGACAGAGATAACGCATTTTAATAGAATGCCTTCTAAAAATGTATTTTCATTACTTACTAATTTACTCGATTTTCTCCTAGATAGGATAGAGCATCAAAATATCCGTATTGGAAAATATTCGGCTAACCATAATGACGCTATTATTAACTTCTACTATACGCCAACGGTTTTAACCACAAATTCACTTATTTTTGACAAGGAAAAAATGACAAAGTGGTGGCAAAGTGGTTTTGATTTTGCCAAACATAAAAATACAGAAACCAACCCAATAGATTTAAATGAATAGTGTACTTAACTCAATATTTTTGTGAAGGCCTTAGTAATCAGTGGCGGAGGTAGTAAAGGAGCGTTCGCGGGTGGTGTAGCCCAGTATCTTATGGAAGTAGAACGCAAGGATTATGACATGTTCTTGGGGACTTCTACCGGCAGTCTCTTAATTCCTCAATTGGCACTAAATAACATTGGTAAGTTATACGATATCTATACCAATGTAAACCAGTTATCTATCTTTAGTTTAAATCCTTTTGTCGTGCGTAAAAAAGGAAATAGAGAGTTTGTCTCTATTAATTTTCTAACTACTTTTTTACAGTTCGTAAAAAGACGTAGGACTTTTGGAGAGAGCAAGGCATTGCGCAGAACTATTAGAAAAAACTTTAGTAAAGAAGAATTTTTAAGAATAAAAAATTCCAAGAAGGAAATAGTTGTTACGGTATCTAACTTGTCTAAAAATAGGGTAGAGTATAAGTCACTAGACAATTTTTCGTATGAAGAGTTTTGTGATTGGATCTGGATTTCTTGCAACTATATTCCCTTTATGTCTCTTGTGAAAAAAGAGGGTTTTGAATATGGCGATGGAGGACTGGGGTGTGTGGTTCCTATACGCGAAGCAATTAGAAGAGGTGCTACGGAAGTTGACGCTATTATTTTGGAATCGGAGAAAATGGAGCACAATAAGGTATTGGGTAAGAATCCTTTTTCCTTAATGCTTAGTATTTATGGTTTTGCTATTGATCAAATAGAGTATCACGATGTGTCTGAAGGAAAACTGGCCGCAGAACATAGAGGAGTAAAGTTAAACCTCTATTATACACCAACAAGACTAACAGAAAACTCCTTAATATTCAATAAAAAATTGATGACTAATTGGTGGTATCAAGGGTTTAGATATGCAGAAGATAAAGGTATAGAAGCTTTATTAAAATCTTCTAAATTACCATAGGTCTCCAATCTCTTTCTTTACAAAAGCAAGTGCTGTTGCAGAGGGCGATGTTTTATCCATAGTGGCATTAAGGATATCTTCTCTTAGTTTATCTGCATTGTCTGTCTGACTCATTCCTGCACTGCGAATAGCCTGTATTGTAGCATTTTTAGCTGCTTTAATAACATTCCAGCATTCATCGGACAAATAGATTTGCTGAGATAGATTGTGATCATATTCATTCTCAATATTCTTTATCAAAAGGTTTTCATAGTCTTGCTTATTGGTCGACTTAGGACTTACTCGCACAACAAGGCTAGGAATCGCAATTCGTTCTAAAAAGAGTGCCATGCGCTCATATGCTTGTAAACGAATGGGTAGCGTATTTTGCTGAGAATCTTTATGCAATAGAAATCTTCTACGTCCTTCTTCGTTATTGGTATGCATTCTAAAAAAATAAAAGGCTATTGCTCCAGTAACTACTGAGGGTAACAAATAAGCGAACAATTGAAAAATCTGATCTCCGGTCATTTTTTGTTGGTTTTAGTCTTTGGAGGATTAACGCTATATTTTTATAAAAAGTATACTATCCTCTCCAGAAAATTGACCCGTATTCAATAGATGTAATAGTATAGTAGAAGATATCAAATCTAAATACCACTTATGGTTACTATTGTTACCCGTTTGTGTAGCCTATGAAAAAATAGATTGAATTCAATTTCTAATTTTCCATTGTTCCTTTTCCCCCAAGATATACACAATCATATAGCGCTTGCATATTTTTAAAAGGTACTTGGGTTTTATCATAACCGTAAGATGTTTTTAAATCGCGATGCAACGCTGTATCGTCAACGTTTACCTGAATGTCTCCCATACCAAACTGGCACGGGTGTTCATAGCCCGCTGCGTGGGTCACTTCTAAAAGCTCTTTTCTAAATGTTTTGAAGTATTGCGCCAATCTATCCGACTTTAAAGGAACATTTATTCCGTTTTGCAGCCATTTACTTTGCGTAGCTACTCCTGCTGGGCACTTATTGGTATGGCATATTTGAGCCTGTATGCAGCCAATACTCATCATAGCTTCTCTAGCCACATTAATGCAGTCTACTCCCATAGCAAATGCCATAGCAGCTTTTGCTGGAAAACCAAGTTTTCCGCTTCCAACGAAAACAATTCGTTCTACAAGCTTTCGTTTCTGAAATACCTTATACAGGGAAGAAAAACCATAGATCCAAGGAAGGGAAACATGGTCTGCAAAACTAGGAGGTGCTGCTCCAGTTCCTCCTTCACCACCATCTACAGTAATAAAATCAGAGCCTTTTCCCGTACTTACCATTAAATCAGCCAATTCTTCCCACTGATCCAATTTTCCAATAGCTCCTTTAACACCTACAGGCAAACCAGTGGCTTCGGCAATTTCTTCAATAAGTTGCATTAATTCAGGAACCGAACTAAAGGCCTTATGAGTAGCAGGAGATAAGACATCTTTACCAATCTCTACCCCACGTATTTCTGCAATTTCCGGAGTAATTTTTGCCCCAGGTAAAACACCTCCCTTTCCAGGTTTTGCACCTTGAGAAAGTTTTACTTCTATAGCCTTAATGCACGGGTTATTGTTTACTAAGGTTACCATTTTTTCTAGAGAAAAGCTGCCCTCCTTAGCTCGAACACCAAAATATCCTGTGCCAAAATGAAAGACAACATCTCCCCCTTTTCGGTGATATGGAGATAACCCTCCTTCTCCTGTATTATGATAGGCTCCGGATTTTTTCACTCCAATATTCATGGCCTCTACAGCTGCGGCAGAAAGTGAGCCAAAACTCATAGCTGAAACATTGATTATAGAAGCTGGCCGATATGGTTTTTTACGTTTATTATACTCGCCCATAACCTTAGCACAAGGAACAAAGGTTTTATCTGTTGTGTTAGGATGATCTGTACCAACTTGATAGCCCATCATCTGGTTTTTTATGAAAATATGCTGATGTGCATAAATATCCCTATCCGTTCCAAAACCTTCATAATTGTTTTCCTTCTTTGCAGAGGCATATATCCAACCTCTTTCAATTCTATTAAAAGGAAGTTCTTCTCTATTATTCGCAACAAAGTATTGTCTCATTTCTGGGCCAATACTCTCTAACCAATACCGCAAGTGCCCTACAATTGGAAAATTATGGGTAATGGTATGCGTTTTTTGAAAAAAAATGTCTCTAATAGCTACAAGACCTAAGAAAACAAGAATCCAAGTCCACCACGGAATCTGAGAAATAACATTAAGAAAAGCGTCCATAAAAAAGGTTGGTTATAAGTGGTTTTTATTGGCCTAAGTAATCAAGCGCCATTTCTGTCATGGTTTTAACACCTAGTAGTAACCCGTTATCATCAATTTTAAAATCTGGCGTGTGATGAGGAAAGGCTTCAGCATCTCCTGGAGTTTTTCCTCCTAAAAAGAAATAAAACCCGGGTACTTCTTTCTGAAAATATGAAAAGTCTTCTGCACCCGTGATCGCTTTTTGAGTTTGAACATTAGCTTCTCCAGCCACGCGTATCATGGTAGGAACCATTTGAGTTACCAAATCGGGGTCATTATAGGTAATTTCAGTCCCATTAGAAATTTCTAACGTCGCCTCGCCGCCATAAGCTTTCGCAATTGTAGTCACCATTTCATTCATACGCTTGTTAATATCTGCTTGCATATCATAATCTAGGGTACGGATAGTACCAATCATTTCTGCGCTTTCGGGTATTATATTAAAGCGAACGCCACTAGTAATCTTACCAACTGTTATAACAGCAGCTTCATTGGTTAGGTTTGCTTCCCTGCTAATAATGGTTTGTAATCCATCAATAATTTTAGCGCTAATTAATATGGGATCTACACCAGACCAGGGCTGAGAACCATGAGATTGTTTCCCTTTTACATTAATTACAAAACGTTGAGACGCGGCCATTGTACCCCCAGATTTATAACGAATCGTACCTACTGGTGTACCAGAATTAATATGTAATCCAAAAATAGCATCTACATCTGGGCTTTTGAGTACTCCTTCCTTAATCATCATTGCTGCTCCGCCTTCTTCTCCCGGAGGGGGGCCTTCTTCAGAAGGTTGAAATATAAACTTTACGGTTCCTTTTATTTTATCCTTGTTTTTAGCTAATACTTCTGCTACACCCATCATAATAGCCACATGGGTGTCATGTCCGCAAGCGTGCATTACACCAACTTTTTCTCCTAGGAATTCCGATGTTACTGTAGATTTAAACGGAAGGTCATTACGTTCGGTTATTGGTAAAGCATCAATATCTGCTCTTAAAGCAATTACCTTTCCCGATTGCCCCCCTTTTAAAACACCGACAACTCCAGTATGCGCTACCTTAGTTTGTACTTCAATACCCAAAGATTTTAAGTGTTTCGCAATTTTTTCAGCGGTTTTAAACTCTCTGTTACCCAATTCTGGGTTTTGATGAATGTCGTGCCGCCATTCAATTACTTTTTCTTCAATATTTTGGTAATCTTTGTCTAGGTTAGGACCCTGTGCAATTGCGGTAAACCCGAATAACAATAGCCCAAAAAATGCGTAGTGTTTCATATCTATATTTTAAAATTTTATTAGCTGATACCCGTCTTCCTGCGCTTGTGATAAAGCGGTCATCGCAGAAAGCGCTAGTTGTACTTGCGGAATAAGCTTTTCCTTAGGAAACCCCCTTGAAGCAGCTGACTGACCACAAAAAACAATTTGTACATTGGCTTCTAGTAAGGCATTTATTAAACCTTCATTAGGGTTAACAACACCATATTTTTCTTCATATACTTTAGAATTGGCCAGATCTTTAGAGGCTTTGTTATGAACCACCAGCATCACATGTAATTGATCTACTGGAACTCCACTCTGCGCATGCATGTTTAAAAAACGAGCTGCAGTTTCAATACTAGCATTTCTGATACTAGGATCGTCCGGACTATTCATAATGTCAAAAACAAGCTTGTAGGTCTTGGTTGTATCTACCTTAATATCTGGATTTTCAACCTTATATACTTTTCCATATTCACTAATTACAGGTCCAGCTTCTTTAGTCTGAGCTTGTACTGTTGTTAGACTCAAAAAAGCACTTATACACCATAGAATACCAACAAAATGTTTCATGCCAATTTTTTATTTTCTAAATATATTCAAATTAAGAATAACTTAGTACGACCTTGTTCATAATTATTAAATAGATGCCTTTAGGAACCCATAAAATATAGCTAAATTGGCTTCGCTTCCAGAATACAAAAACCATAGGTTTTGAAGAACTATATAGACGAATTAAATGATGCTCAGAAAGCTCCTGTTTTACACAAGGATGGTCCGTTAATGGTAATTGCGGGTGCAGGTTCCGGAAAAACACGAGTACTTACCTATCGGATTGCCCATTTAATGTCGCAAGGGGTAGATGCATTTAATATTCTTTCCTTAACCTTTACCAATAAGGCCGCACGGGAGATGAAAAAACGTATTGCAGATATTGTAGGAACTTCGGAGACAAAGAACCTATGGATGGGCACTTTTCATTCGGTTTTTGCCAAATTGCTAAGATATGATGGCGATAAGCTAGGCTTCCCCAGTAATTTCACCATTTATGACACACAAGATTCTCAGCGTTTAATAGCTTCCATCATTAAGGAAATGGGGCTTGACAAGGATATCTATAAATACAAGCAGATTCAAAATAGGATATCTTCATATAAAAACAGTCTTATTACGGTTAAAGCCTATTTTAATACCCCAGAACTAGTAGAAGCAGATGCCATGGCAAAGCGCCCTAGAACAGGCGAAATTTATCAAAACTATGTAGATCGCTGTTTTAAGGCAGGAGCAATGGATTTTGACGATTTGCTATTGCGCACCAATGAATTGCTTTCTCGTTTTCCAGAGGTGCTAATGAAATATCAAGATCGGTTTAGATACATTCTGGTAGATGAGTATCAAGATACCAATCATTCTCAATATCTTATTGTGAAAGCGTTATCAGATCGTTATCAAAACATTTGCGTAGTGGGAGATGATGCTCAAAGTATTTACTCATTTAGAGGAGCAAATATTAGTAACATTCTAAATTTTCAGCGCGACTATGATAATGTGGGAATGTATCGTTTGGAGCAAAATTACCGGTCAACCAAAAACATTGTGAATGCTGCTAACGCGATCATCGCAAAAAATAAAAATCAGCTAGAAAAAGTAGTCTGGACGGCCAATGATGATGGGGCAATGATAAAGATACACCGTAGTCCAACAGACGCAGAAGAAGGACGTTTTGTGGCAGGCTCTATTTTTGAACATAAAATGCAGGAACAACTCAGCAATGGAGTATTTGCAGTTTTATATAGAACCAACTCCCAATCTAGGGCTATTGAAGATGCCTTGCGCAAAAAAGATATTCCGTATCGGATATATGGTGGACTCTCTTTTTACCAGCGTAAAGAAATAAAAGATGTATTGTCTTACCTGCGGTTGGTTATCAATCCAAAGGATGAAGAGGCGCTAAAAAGAATTATTAATTTCCCTACAAGAGGTATTGGACAAACAACAGTAGACAAGCTTGTTGTAGCAGCAAATCATTACGGA
>CAZWVO010000075.1:0-7496 GCA_964637535.1 uncultured Flavobacteriaceae bacterium | reverse complement strand
GCAATCTCACTTTTGAAGACATCTCGGATAGTGCAGGGGTAACAGGTAATAAACCGTGGTCTACGGGGGTAAATATGGTAGATATAAATGGCGATGGCTTATTGGATATTTATGTAAGTAATGCCGGGAATATGAAAGGAAATAATCATGACAATGATCTTTACATAAACAATGGAGATCTCACCTTTACCGAAAAAGCAGCAGAATACAACCTAGCAACGACCGGTTTTTCTACACATGCTTCTTTTTTTGATTATGATAAAGATGGAGATTTAGACGCCTATATCTTAAACAACAGTAATATTCCTGTTAGCAGCCTTGGATATGCAGAACAACGCGAAGTACGGGCCCAAGATTGGGAAGGTGTACCCACTATTTTTAAAGGTGTTGGAGACATGCTTTTACGTAACGATGATGGTGTTTTTACAGATGTTAGTGAAAAAGCTGGAATATATGGAAGCCTTATTGGGTTTGGTTTAGGCGTAATGATTACAGACATTAACCAAGACCTTTATCCAGATATTTATGTTTCTAATGATTTCTATGAACGCGACTATCTCTATATTAATAACCACGATGGTACCTTTAGAGAAGAGATTAAAGATTGGACCACTCACCTATCCCTTTCTGCTATGGGAATAGATATGGCAGACATTAACAACGATGGGTATGCAGAAATTTTTATCACAGATATGTTACCAGAGGCAGATGAGCGCGTAAAGTCTGTAATGGAATTTGAAGGTTATGACGTGTTTAAGCTTAAGCAAAGTAAAGATTTTTATCAGCAATACATCCAAAACACCCTACAGCTAAACAATGGAAACGGATCGTTTTCTGAAATTGCCTACTACAGCGGGGTAGATGCTACAGATTGGAGTTGGGCTGGTTTGTTATTTGACATGGACAACGATGGTTTCCGCGACATTTATATTACCAACGGTATAAACCATGACCTTACCGATCTTGATTTTGTCGATTTTTTTGCCAATGAAATCATTCAGAAAATGGCACTAACCGGGCGTAAAGAATCCATAGACTCCATTATCAATAAAATGCCTATTAGACCACAACCCAACTATGCATATAGAAATAACGGCGACATTACTTTTTCTAATGCAAACAAAGATTGGGGCTTTGAACTTCCTAGCATGTCTAACGGTGCTGCTTATGGAGATTTAGATAACGATGGAGATTTGGATGTGATAGTAAACAATGTAAATATGCCCGCTTTTGTATATGAAAACAAAACCAATACGCAAAAAGCAAACAATTATATAAAGCTGAAATTTGAGGGCAATACCAAAAATACCTTTGGTATAGGAGCAAGTGTTAAATTGTACTATGATGACAATACTGTTTTCCAAGAATTAATCCCATTCAGAGGCTTTCAGTCTTCCATGGATTACGCTATGACTATTGGACTTGGGGAATCAAAAAAAATAGACTCGTTACGTGTAATCTGGCCTAATGATCATACCCAACTTTTAACCAAAATAAAAGCCAACCAAACCATAGCATTACAACAAGAAAATGCGCAAGAAAAATATACGATTCCAGCTGTTTCTAAACGCAAAATGCTACTTTCAGAAATTTCCAATACCCAATTAATAACGCATAAAGAGAACAACTATAGCGATTTTGATAACGAAGGACTCATCTATAAATTGCTATCGCAAGAAGGCCCCGCTTTAGCCGTAGGCGACATTAATAATGATGGAAATGAAGATATTTTTATTGGGGGCGCTAAGGGTGAGCCAGCCGTACTATATACCCATAAGGGGCAGGGAAATTTAGCGCTCAATACACAAAAGGTTTTTGAAATAGACGCTACCCACGAAGACACTGCAGCCGCTTTTTTTGATATAGATGGTGATCAGGACCTAGATCTTATGGTAGGTTCTGGAGGAAACCAAATAGGACAAGAGGCTTCGTATAGACCCAGATTGTACCTAAATAACGGTAAAGGCGTATTTAGCAAGTCGGAAAAACCCCTTCCTTCAACCTTTAAAAATGTAGCTACTATTGCACCTCATGATTTTGATGGAGATGGTGATATAGATGTTTTTATTGGCTCTAGAAGTGTTCCTGGCAGTTATGGTATCGATCCCAATCATCTGTTTCTCCAAAACCAGGGGGATGGCACTTTTGAAGAAGCTACAGAACGCCTTTCCTATGATGTTAAAGATGCAGGTATGATTACAGACGCCATATGGAAAGATATGGACGGCGATCAAAAGAAAGATTTAATTACGGTATCGGAATGGGGTACTCCAAGAATTTTTAAAAACAATGGGCGCAGGTTGGTTAAAACAGCCTCTAGCTTAGATAGTCTTTCAGGTTGGTGGAACGCCGTTAACGTTGCAGACTTAGATAAGGATGGCGACAACGATCTTATTCTGGGCAACCAAGGAAACAACTTGCACTACAGACCGCAAGAAGGGCCCATGAAAATATGGATAAACGACTTTGATAATAACGGTACTATAGAACAAATTGTAACACAACACCGTAACGGAAAGGATTATCCCATACATCAAAAAAGAGAGCTCACAGAACAATTGGCCGTGTTAAAAAAGCAGAATTTAAAAGCTTCGGAATATGCTAAAAAATCAATAGATGAGTTGTTTTCTGCAGAAGTTTTTGATAATTCTATTGTAAAAGAAGCAGCAATATCAGAATCTATAATTGCTGTAAATGAAGGGGATGGAACCTACACCATTAAAAAATTACCTCCTAGGGTACAACTCTCCTGCGTATGTGATATTAGTTGTACCGACCTCAATAATGACGGAAACTTAGATCTTATTATGGGAGGAAATGATTTTGAATACAAACCCCAATATTCTCGTTTAGACGCCAGTTATGGCAATGTGCTCTTGGGAGATGGAAAATTAGGGTTTCAATGGCAAGACTATAAGGCCAGTGGCTTCTTTGTAAAAAACGAGCTAAAACACCTTAGTCAGTTTAAAGATAAAAATGGTAATGTATTTATGGTTGCCGCTATTAATAATAGTAAGCCAAAAATATTTGCCCTAAATACCGCTAACTAAAAAGGGCTATGAAGAGGATATCCGTTTTACAAAAAATTGCCCAGATTACTGTTGTACTCTTATTGGTTTATAGCTGTTCTAAGGAAGGGGAGCAATTTAAAACTCCAAGTCCAAAAGAAACGGGTATTCAGTTCGCAAATACCCTAAGCCCTACTCCAGATCACAATATTCTGGATTACCTCTATTACTATAATGGCGGAGGTGTCGCTATTGGAGATATTAATGGAGATGAATTACCAGATATTTTCTTTTCTGGAAACCAAGTTTCCAATAAACTATATCTTAATAAAGGAAATCTAAAGTTCGAAGATATTACAGAAAAAGCCGGCGTTGCTGGTAATAGCAGCTGGAATACCGGTACCATTATGGGCGACGTAAATAATGATGGTTTACTAGATATTTATGTTTGCGCCGTAGTGGGAATAAATGGGCTAAACGGCTACAATGAATTATATATTAATAATGGAGATGCCACCTTTACAGAAAGTGCTGAGGCCTACGGATTAGATTTTGACACCTACAGCTCTTCTGCAGCTTTTTTGGATTATGATTTGGACGGCGATTTAGATATTTATCTATTAAACCATGCCGTGCATACGCAAGAATCATATGGAAACGTTGCTTTACGCCTTAAAAGAAACGATCAAACGGGAGATAAATTACTGCAGAATAACAATGGAACCTTTATAGATGTAAGCGAGCAAGCGGGTATTTACGGTGGCATTATAGGCTATGGTTTAGGGATCGCTGTTTCCGATTTTAACCAAGACGGGTATCCCGATATTTTTGTTGGTAACGATTTTCACGAAGACGATTATTACTACCTAAACAACGGTGATGGTACCTTTACAGAGAGTCTTAGAACCTATTTTGGAAAAACAACTCGTTTTTCTATGGGTAATGATGTGGCCGATATTAACCATGATGGCTGGCCAGATTTAATTTCTTTAGATATGCTTCCGGAAGATGAAAAAGTATTAAAATCATCTGAGGGAGACGATAATATTGGTATACAAAAAATGCGTATTGAGCAGTTCGGATACCATTATCAGTTTACCAGAAATATGCTCTTTATCAATCAACCCAACAGCAGCTATGCAGAGACGGCACTTTTAAGTGGTGTTGCTGCAACAGATTGGAGTTGGAGCGCCTTATTTGCAGATTATAATCAAGACGGAGAGCAGGATATTTTTATTTCTAATGGGATTGTAAAAAGACCTAACGATTTAGACTTTATCAATTTTGTTTCTAACGATCAGATCAACACCAAAATAGAAAACACCAAATTAGTAGATCAGAAAGCCATTCAAATGATGCCTTCTGGTGCAACCCATAACTATGTGTACGAAGGAAGTGGAGATCTCACCTTTAAAGATCAAAGTGCTTCTTGGATTACCAAAGACACCTTAGTTTCTGGAGCTACGGCCTGGGCAGATTTGGACCTAGATGGCGATTTGGATGTGGTTACTAATAATATCAATACCACCCCTACCCTGTATATCAATAAAACAGACAAATCTGCTGCTTTCCTAAAAATTAAATTCAACTACACCGCTAAAAACCCTTTTGGTATTGGCACCAAGGTTTTTTCGTATCACCAAGGAAAGTTACAGTACAAAGAACTGTATACCGTAAGGGGGTTTCAAGCGTCTTCAGAACCCATAATTCATTTTGGATACGGCAACGCTAAGACCGCTGATTCGCTTAAAATAGTATGGCCAAATAAAACGGTACAAATACTCAAAAATGTTACCTTAAATAAAACCCTTACAATTACTCCAAAGGATACAAAACCTTTTAATTACAATACGCTTGTACCAAAGGGAAACAAATTATTTAACAAGATAGATGGCAATTTAGGTATCAATTTTACACATAAGGAAGATCTATACCTCGATTTTGATCGGCAAAAATTAATTCCGTATAGAATTTCAGATAGAGGACCGGCAACAGCCGTTGGTGACTTAAATGAAGATGGAAGAGAAGACCTCTTTTTTGGAGGATCTAAACTAATTCCCCCTAAGGTATATCTTCAAACAGATTCTACCTATGTAGAACAGCCACTAGAAGCCTTAGCAAAAGACGCTATACAAGAGCAAGTGACTGCGATCATAACCGATTTTAATGGGGATGACAAAGATGACCTATTTGTAGGTACTGCCGGTGCCGATTTTTTTAACACTATGGCGCCCCTAAAAGACAGCTATTATGTTAAAACGGAAGACAATGGCTTTAGTAAGCAAGAACTTCCTGCCTATTTTGATAATGCTTCAGTGTTAAAGACGGTTGATTTTGATAAGGATGGAGATTTAGATGTATTTGTAGGGAATTTGGCGGTATCTAACGATTTTGGAAAGCTTCCTACTTCCTATTTGCTAGAGAACACCAAGGGTACATTTACCATTATGGAGCAGCCTGCATTGGATAAAGTAGGGATGGTCACAGACGCTATTTGGATAGACTTTGATAACGACACCCATGAAGATCTTATTTTGGTAGGCGAGTGGATGGCACCTAAGTTTCTTAGAAATAAGGCAGGCAGACTAGAAGAAGTGTCCATCCTAGAAGAGGATATAAAAGGACTATGGCAAAAAATTATTCCTTTTGATATTGACGCAGACGGGGATATGGATTTGGTGCTAGGAAATTGGGGTACAAACAGTAAATTTATTGCTTCGGAAAATACGCCTCTTAAAATGTTCTATGCCGACTTTGATGACAATGGGAACACAGAAACCATTGTGGCCACGGCAAAAGGAGGTGCTTATTATCCCATAGAAAGCTTCAATGGTTTAAGCTCGCAACTGGTATCTTTACGTAAAAAATTTACAGACTACAGCAGCTTCGCTGGTAAAACAGTAAAAGAAATTTTAGGTGAAGAAGCCTTGAAAAAAGCGCAAGTACTAGAGGTTACACAACTAAAATCGGGCTATTTAGAAAATACGGATGGACGTTTTTCTTTTGTTTCTTTTGCCAACAGTTTACAAATGGCTCCTATTACTGCTTTCTTAGCACATGATTTTGACAGTGATGGCAATAACGAACTACTTGTTGCCGGAAATTATTTTGGAGTAAAACCGTATCATGGAAGATTAGGGTCTTTTAGCGGGGCATTAATAAACACTAAAGATGATATTATTTTGGGAAGTGTTTTAGGGTTGAATTTTATCCATAAATCTGCCAGAGATTTACATATTATAACCCTAAACGCGCATTCGTATCTTTTAGCTACTTTTAACAATGATGATGTACAGTTATATGATTTTAAGAACAAGTAAAACGATGATAAAGAAATTTAGCCTTTTGGCTGTACTTGTATTAATGGTCTCTTGTGCCAAAAAAACGGAGCCTATTCCAATTTCGTCAGAAGAATTTCACAAGACCGTAGATAAGGTTACGGAAATAATGATTCATGATATTTTCTCTCCACCTGTTGCCAGCAGGGTATTTGTATACCCCAATATTGCGGCCTATGAAATAATCGCTCAAGAAAATGCAGCCTATCAGTCGCTTACTGGGCAGTTAAGCGGATTAAGTAGCATTCCCAAGGCAAAAGAAAACAGTGCTATCAACTATCAACTAGCAGCGCTTATTGCGCATATGGATGTGAGTAGAAAGCTTATTTTTTCTGAAGAAAAACTAAGTCAGTACAGAGACAGTTTATACCAACAATGGGAAAGCCTAAATCCAGCTTTATTTAAAGCTTCAAAAGCACATGGTTTGGCCGTGGCCGAGCATATTGCTAGTTGGATGAATACAGACAATTACAATCAAACCCGTACCATGCCCAAATTTACGGTCAATATTGAAGACGAATCGCGTTGGCAACCTACGCCTCCAGCCTACATGTCTGGTATAGAACCTAGTTGGAATAAAATTAGACCGTTTATCATAGACTCTGCCGCACAATTTAAACCGCTACCTCCCCCTCCTTTTTCTATGGAAAAAACTTCTGATTTCTATAAAGAATTAAAGGAAGTCTATGATATTAGTGCAGCAATTACTGAAAAAGGAGATGCGTCCGAAGAGATTCAAATAGCTCGTTTTTGGGATTGTAATCCGTATGTATCTGTAACCAGAGGGCATCTTATGTTTGCCACTAAAAAAATAACCCCAGGGGCCCATTGGATTGGGATTACTAAAATTGCATGTAGAACTACAAGCGCCGATTTTGACAAAACTGTTTTTGCCTATGCAAAAACTTCCATTGCCATTGCAGATGCCTTTATTAGTTGTTGGGACGAAAAATACAGGAGTAATTTGGTACGTCCAGAAACGCTAATTAACGCCTATATAGATGATAGCTGGAAACCAGTACTACAAACTCCGCCCTTTCCCGAATACACAAGCGGGCATAGTGTGGTTTCTGGAGCTGCCGCTACGGCCTTAACAAATATATTTGGCGATAATTTTGCTTTTGATGACGATACGGAAGTACCTTATGGT
>CAZWVO010000074.1:0-7544 GCA_964637535.1 uncultured Flavobacteriaceae bacterium | reverse complement strand
TTAGTACCCTTATCTATTCTATGGTTAAAATCAATATTACCGTTATACAAATTGTTTACATACTCTTGTAGTTTTGTACGCAGGTTACCATGAACATAGGGCATATTAACTATTTTGAGGATAGAAATAAAAATAATGTCCCACTGAAAGGCATTCCATCGCTTTTCTTTGAAGAAGGCGCTATAGTTTTTATAATCTGTAAGGATATCATCTATTTGTTGCCAAGCCGTCTCTTTTTCTGATTCGCTAAGTGGCGTAGTTTTAGCTTCTTGGTAAAAACTAGCTTTATACTTTTCTACAAATTCGTCGTCATAATCATCTGCAAACACACATATTTCTCTTAAGGCATCGTAAACCTTATAGGGCTGACATTGGGTTATGGGCATTTCGTAACCAAACCATAAGGTGTCCTCTTTTAAGTGTACTTGCGCCATAGTTAGTGGGGCAAAATTTATTTCTGCAATTTTTCGGTACAACGCAACCTTGTTGGTTGCTTCGGTTACCCGTAAAAAAGGTGCTTTTACTGAAAAGAGATCCTCTGTTATTTTAATTTGAATTTCTGCAGATCCCTGTCCCTGCGTAATTTCCATAACCTCATTGGTGTTGCGGCCATCTAACAAATCTGGGTTCATGTAGTTTAAGGTTTCTAACAAGGATGTTTTGTAGTCTTTTAGATCATAGGCATCCATAGCCTTATCCCAATGTGATACAACAGTTCTGGGTTCATCATTGCTTTTTAAAGGTCTCTTAAACTTGGGTAGTACATTTTTCATTTAATTGGTTTTCTTTTAAGTTTTAAGATGTTTTTGACTAATAGGTGTATTAAAGTAATACAAATAGTATGGTAATACTATTAATTTGTAACGGTACGATGTTCTTATTCGTATGTTTCTCACAAAAATCTCGTTTTATAAACGGTTTTAGTTCATGGATTTCCGTGAATTACTACTCCCTGTTTTCAGGGCATTATAAAACTGGTTTTTCTAACAATTGTAATTGCATTTTTTCGGTATCTAAAATGGCTGATGCACCAATAGGAAAGGTGTAATTTTGAGTTACGTGCCCAAAACTCATTCCGTATACTGCAGGAATCCCAAGAGGCTGTATCCGATCCATAATAACCTCTTTAAGGGTAAAAGAATTAGGGTTAGAACTAGTATTGCATCCTGCACATACACCAAAAACAATTGCCGAAGCTTTAATAAAGGTGGGGTTAGCACATAATTGGGTAAGCATTCTGTCTATTCTGTATGGTGCTTCTTCTATATCTTCTATACACACTATAGAATTGGTGAAATCAATTTCGTAGGGTGTCCCTATAAGGGCATTAATTAGCGATAGGTTTCCCCCCATTAATTTTCCTTGAGCCTTGCCGGGCGTAATTACATAACGTTCATATTCCGGTTGCTCTAGAAGTTCATGGGGTAAGTTATTCGCATTTTGTAGTAGTTGTTTTGGTTGTGGGTGCATGGTTATTTGCGCAAGTTGTTGCTGGCTATACGCATCGTCTAATGTACTGCCAACAGGCCCATGAAAGGTGTATAATCCTGTTTTCTGATAAATGCTGTTAAGTAAGGCCGTAACATCACTAAACCCAATAAGTACTTTAGGGTTATTCGCAATAATAGTGTAATCTAATAAATGTAAGATTCGTGTACATCCATAACCTCCGCGTATACATAATATGCCATCAATATTGGGGTTGGCAAACATCTCCATCAGGTCTGCCGCACGTTCTTTATCCGTATTGCTAAAGTAACCATGTTTCCACTGTACGCGCTTTGTATGAAACGATATTAACCCCATACTACCGAGGTTTTTTTGGGTCTCCAAAAGTGCAGTCTCACTTATGCCATATCCAGGTGCAATAAGCCCAATAGTATCTCCTTGCTTTAAACATTTGGGTTTTAGTCTGGATACAGTTGGCAAAGTTTTTTGGTGGCTCCAAACAGCATGGGGTAACAGGCCCACTGCTGTAAAACTACAAGCTGTTCCTATAAATTTTCTACGATTTTGCATAGCCTAATTGTATTTGAGCATTGAATTTACTCAAAAACATGATGCCATGTTTAGAAATAAAAAAATCGGTGCCTTACGACACCGATTGGACTATGTATTTCTTCTATTATTTTAAGGAGTAGAAGTGCCGCTTCCGTTCCCTTTACTTCGTTTTAGTTGTCGCTGAATTTTCTTAATAGCAGATTCTATGGATTTTTCCGGTTCAATAATATTGTATTGCCCCCAGAAATCTGGGTCGGAGAAACCTATAGCTTCATCGCCAAGAATAATGGACGACTTAAGCCGTTCTTTAGATTTGGGAGAATCTACATCGTTGTTTTTTTCCCAGTCTGTAACTGCCATTTCGCAAGTCATACTATATACAGAATTAAACAATTTCTTATCCCAGTTTATTTTAAATTCTAAGAGTACGTTGCTATATCCGTAATACCACCTACCATCTTTTTCTCTGTAATCTACTCTATAAGCCACTTCTGTTGGATATACACTCGCGTTCTTTGGTTTTTTACGTACAAACAACTTACTCGCTTTTTCTTTATCCGTAATATTCAGAGAATAAATAGCACTAGTCAGAATCTTATTTTCCGCATCTATATATAATTTTCCCCTATACAGTGGAGTTTCAATATCGTCTCGCTGAATAAAATTAATTACGTAAATCAAACGATCATTAATACGTGTAGAACGGTCAAAAGTAAATTTATAATCCGAAATATATTCGGTAGCAAAAATGTACTCTGGATATTTCATTACGTCAACAAATAGTGCGTTAAATGGACCTCCTTGGAGTTTTAATGCAATCGTATCTAATTTTCTGTAGTCTGTACTTTTTCTTGCCTTATACAATTTCATAGCATCCTTACGCTTCGAATTATATGGGGTTTTATAGATATTTACTACAGCTTCGGACAAGGATACGTTTCGTTTTCTTTTCTTAATAGTTTCTCTATAGAATGCTGTCATTAAGGTAGGGTCATTAAAATAATTCTCTCCTCTCCGTTCTAAGGTCTCTCTTACCAATTTTTCAGCACTTTTAGGAACAGAAATATTTACTTCCGCAAGTTCGGTAACTAAAATATCTAAGGTGATTTTATTTTTATCCTGGGTCAACTGCGAGAGCGAAACCAGTTTGGATTTGTATCCGAGAAATGAAATGCGTACGTCACCGGATGTTGTAGTGCTAGGTATTTTTAATAAAAATTCTCCTTCCGTATTGGTTACGGTACTAATATTAGTACCTTCTAACGTAAGGGTAGCAAAAACTAACGACTTTCCAGATGCTCCATCCTTTACGGTTCCTTTAAATTGATTGAAAGTTGTATTCTGTATTTGGTCATCTTGAAAGATCAAAGATGCTTTGGCATTTTGCGCATACCCAAATAGTAATAAGGCTGCCACAACCGATAAAGCGGTTTTTCCAAACTGTTGTATAAGATTTTGTATCATAGCTATATGTTTTTTAAGGTAGATATACATAAATACTCCTTCTAAGTTAGTGATTTTTAGTCTAATGTCCACATTAGTTCTGAGTTTTCATTGTATTCTATTAGACTAAATGTCGTTACTATAGTAGATCCTTTACAGTAAAAAGCATTTAATTTTATTTTTACCGTTTATACGAATGCGACTTCCTTTTATTTTCCGTCGTGAGTTTTAACCGAAGAAGCTACTAAACGATTTATTTCTTGAAGCTCTGCATCGGTAAGATACCGCCATTTTCCAACTGGTGTATCCAAGGTAATATTCATTATCCTAACGCGCTTTAATCGGGTAACTCGGTAGTCCAAATAGTCGCACATTCTTCTAATTTGTCTATTTAGCCCCTGGGTTAAAACAATATTGAATTGATATTTGCTTAGTTGCGTTACCTTACATGCTCTGGTCACGGTATCTAGTATAGGCACCCCTGTACTCATACGTTGAATAAAATCAGCACTAATCGGCTTATTTACGGTTACGATATATTCTTTTTCATGATGGTTTCTGGCCCGTAATATTTTATTGACAATATCACCATCGTTGGTTAAGAAAATAAGACCCTCGCTGGGTTTGTCTAGACGGCCAATAGGGAAAATACGTTTAGGATAATTGATATAGTCAATGATATTATCTTTTTCTACCCTAGTATCTGTAGTACAAACAATGCCAACGGGCTTGTTAAATGCTATGTACACGGGTTTTTCATTAGACGCTGAAATGCGTTCCCCATCTACGCAAACTTCATCTTTAGCGGTAATTTTAGTGCCTTTTTCTGGAACGGCACCATTAATGGTAATTCTACCTTGTTCAATGAGTTTATCCGCAGCTCTGCGAGAACAATAGCCCACTTCGCTTAGGTATTTATTTATGCGTATCGCTTGCTCCACAATTGTATTATTTTTTACAAGAAAAGAAATGGTTTATTCTATATGAAAACTTTGCTCTTGAGTTTTAAATCCTGGTTCATTTTCTTTAGCATCTTCATTAGCTTCTTGTATAAATATTAAAAAGGTTTTATTAGTGCCATAGCGGGCGTACATTTTTCCGCGATGTGCTACACCAATATAACCTCATGGTATTACTTCGTGTTGAATCCTATATTTGTTTTGTTTCAAGGCTTTATAAAAAAAGCAACATGCTCCGCAAGGATGTTTTTTAGCGAACACTTTTTAGAAAAATTTTGAAGCCTATTCTTCCTCTTCAGAAGCACGTACCAAACTATTTTCCATGATATTCAGTTTTTTAAGTTTAGCTTTCCAGGTAGCAAGCGCTTCCTTATGCTTATCAATATTTTTGATCACTTCTTTTACCACAGGACTATCTTCCGAAGCATTAGAAAAGAACTGTAAGTTATTTTCTAATTGACGAATTTCATTTTTACTTTCCTCTATTTTTCTTCTAATAAAAGTACGTTCATTAGAAATTGCCCGATCATTTTGTCCTTTGGCAAGTGATTGTATTTTGTTCCCATATTTTAAAAGTTCTGCCTCTTGTCTGCTCACATCTAATTTCTTAAATATGGCATCAAGAATTTTATTGAACTTAATATTAACATGCTTTTTATTGAAAGGAACTCTACCGTAGGTTTTCCATTCTGCAATAAACGCTTTTACGGTTTCTAGGTCTTTTTTCTGATCTCCACTTAATTGGAAAACTTTTAGCTTATCCAGGCACGCATTTTTCTTTTCGTAATTGGCAAACTCTTCCTTGTTTGCTTGGTTTTTTAGCGCATGTAAGCGATCAAAATAATGATTACACGCTCCTTTAAACTCTTTCCATATTTTATCAGAATATTTCCTTGGGACATGACCAATTTTTTTCCACTCATTCTGAATACGCTTCATTTCTTGGGTAGTAGTCTCCCATTCTTCGCTATCCTTTAACGAAACAGCAAGGTCTAATAAAGCGCGTTTTTTATCTAGATTATCTTGTTGACCTTTCTTTAAATTTTTATAGTAAGCGTTTTTATTTCTATTGAATTCACGAACACCTTCCTTAAAGGCAGCCCATGTCTTTTCATTTACTTTCTGCGGTACTCTACCTGCTTTAAAGAAATCATCTCTTAGGGTTTCAATACTTTTTATTTGTTGCTGCAACACCTTATGGTTGTCTGCAACATTAGCAGAAATGGCTTTTATGGCATCTATAATTTCGTTTTTCCGAACCAAATTCTGCTCATAAACAACATCTTGCTCTTTAAAATAATCTTGTCGTCTTTGGTGCATTGCTTTAGTGGCATTGCTAAAGCGTTCCCATATGGCTTCTCTATGCTCTTTACCTACAGGACCAATATCTTCTTTCCAAATCTTGTGCAAGGTTTGTAATTCTCTAAACGCTTTGTTTAAATCGGGTTCTTGAACAAGTATTTCTGCCTTTTCAATAATCTTTACTTTCTCTTCTAAATTGTGTTTGAAATCCAGATCGCGTAATTCTCGATTTAAATGTAGAAAGTCATAGAAAATTTCAATATGATGATGATAAGTACGCCAAACATCATTGTAGTTTACACGCGGTATAGGTCCGGCTGTACGCCAATTCTCCTGTAATGATTTAAAATTTTTATAGGTAGTGTTAATGTCTTCTTCTACATTAACCAAACTCTTTAATTCTTCAATAATTGCTAAACGCTTTGTCAGATTGGTTTTAAGGTTCTGTTCTAGGTTTTTGTAATACTGGTCTCGCTTTTCTCTATACTCTCCAAAGACTTCATTAAACTGTCTTTTAGTAACAGAGTTGTATCTAAAATCAATTTCATTACCGCCATTGGCCACAAACTCTTCTTTTTTATGCTCTAGAAATTCCTGGAATTTTAAATCAAACTCGGACTTAATACCATCAACATGTTTTTTAATGGCCTGTATCTTTTCATTACGAACCAATTTTTGAAGTTCCCCCACTAAATTCTCCATAGACATGGAGTGGTAGTCTAATAAGGGAATATGGTGTCTGTGATGATTGTCTTCATCTTCTGCATCTTCTGCATTAGATTCGTCTATTTCTTCATGCACATCTTCTTCAGATTTCTTCTCACCATCGGTAATACTTTCCGTAGCGATTTGTGATGGTTCGTTTCCATCCGCACTCGCTTCCGCGGGGATCGTATCCGCGTCCTCTGTAGTGGGAATTTCTATTTCTTCAGTGCTTTTCTCCGTGACCTTTTGTTCCACGGTAGTTTCTGAATTTTGTGTTTCCTCTACATTTTGATGTAGTTGCTCGTCTTTCTCTTCCAACATCTTCCAATATTTATGGGTTGCTATGGATTAGCATTCTAAGATACTAACAACAGGGGGTAAAAGCAAAGTGAATGAGATTTCTTTTTAAGAAAAACGTGTAATCATACCTAAAAGTGGATAAGAACAAGAGGTAAAAGCGCCTTACAAAGACTAAAATATGAGTGTCACACTATTTTAGATTCCAGATCTCCCAGGCCTTTTCTGCCTGTAGTTCAAGCATTTCATATCCATTACGAATAGTGGCTCCCTTTTCCTCTCCAGCCTGCAGAAAGGCTGTTTTTTCTGGGTTGTAAATGAGGTCAAATAACAAGTGACGTGCTGTGAGATACTCATATGTAATAGGCGGTTTCTGAGCTATGTCTGGATAGGTGCCTAAGGGAGTGCAGTTTACAATAATGGCATGTTCCGTTATCACTTTTTGGTTCAGTTGTTCGTAGCCCAATTGTCCCTTAGTTGCCGTTCTAGAGACAAATTGATAGGAGATACCTAGTTCCTTAAAAACAAAAGAAACAGCTTTTGAGGCACCGCCGGTTCCGAGTATTAGAGCCCTTGTATGGTGTGGCTTAATGTGCGGGAATATAGATTTCTTAAAACCGTAAACATCGGTATTGTATCCAACTAATCCTTTGTTGGTAAATTTTATTGTATTTACAGCTCCTATTGCGGCAGCCTCTGGATCTATTGTTGGCAGATAAGGCAGTACTGCTTCTTTGTACGGAATGGTTACATTGAGTCCCCCCAAATTATGCTCAGGTTTCACTAAAGTTACAAAGTCTTTAATTTCGTCTAAGTCAAAATTTTCGTAGGTATGGC